>NZ_RZPW01001052.1:0-1670 GCF_003998455.1 Mesorhizobium sp. M7A.F.Ca.CA.001.08.2.1
GGCATGGATGTTGGTGAAATTGCACCGGCCCCCGCCGGAGATGCGGATCTTCTCGCCAGGCGCCGCCGCATGATCGAGGATCAGCACAGAACGGCCGCGCTTGGCCGCCTCCACGGCGCACATCATTCCGGCGGCACCCGTGCCGATGATCACGACATCATAGGATTGCATCAGGCTGTTCGTTCCCGCTCGGCCCACTCATCCGGCGCAGCGCATTTGTGCTACCTGATACCGCGAACGGGGCGGACAGCCAACAGGCAAGAACAGCCAAGCAAAGGCTCAGATCAGCGTCTCTGCGAACAGCATCGTCAAGCGCTTCCAGTGGCGTTCGGCGCCCGCGGCATTGAAAACGCTATGATCGGGCACGCACCAGCCATGCGCCATACCGGCATAGTTCTCGATGACATGATCTACTTCCGCAACCCTGAGCGCCTCGGCCAGGCGCGCCGACTGTTCCGGCGGGAAACTCCTGTCGACGCCGGATGTGCCGACATAGACGCGCGCCTTGATCGAGGCTGCCTTGCGATGCGGGCTGTCGGCGGCGTCGCTGGCGAGATTGCCGCCATGGAAGCTTGCGGCCGCTTTTATCCGTTCGGGATAGGTTGCAGCCGCATTCAATGATCGACCGCCGCCCATGCAATAGCCGATGGTGCCGATCGGCCCGGTAATGCCCTCGGCAGCAAGCGCATCGAGGAACGCACCGCTGTCGCTGATGGTCATCTCCTGCGTCGTGCCGGTGACCAGCGCCATCAGCGGGATTTTGGTCTTTTCCTCGGCGAAGGCGGTCTTGGCGTCGAACGGCCCGTAAGGCGCATTGCGGTAAAACAGGTCGGGCACCAGCACCGCATAGCCTTCATTCGCCAGTCGCTCGGCCATACTGTCGAGCGCCGGCCGCGGACCAAAGGCGTCCTGATAGAGAATGACGCCGGCCTTGGCAGGAGATGCGTTTGCCGAGCGGAAAAGCCCGGCATTGGCAACACCATCCCTGGTCTTGATCTGAAGGTCGTGTTTCGTCATCGCTCGCTCCGTTCGACAGATGCGCGATACATATCCGCGCAAGCCTATACGGCAAGGCGCTCCCTGAGCATGGCAGTCAAAATTTCGTGCGGGATTGCGTGACGCTATTGCTAGCCTTCTCGCACCGTCCGCGCACCGACATGCAGCGCGCGGCCGGCACCGAGCCCCATAATGGCTACGCCAAGCCCGAGCGCGACGAACAGGAACGCCGTTCCCGAAAAACTGCCGGTCCAGTCGCGGATCAGGCCCACCAGCAGCGGGCCGAATGCCGCCAGCACATAGCCGACGCCTTGCGCCATGCCTGAAAGATGCGCGGCGACATGCGAATCCGGCGAACGCAGCACGATTAGGCTCATGGCAGCCGCGATCAGGCCGCCCTGCCCGATGCCTTGCAGGATCGCCCAGAACAGCACGGTCGAGGTCGGTGCGAACAGAATGCCGAGCAGCGCGATCACCGCCGTGGCAACGAGCGCCACATTGATGCCGCGCTGGTCTTTCAGCCGCATCGCGAAGGACGGCACGGCGAGACAGGTGATGACCTGCGCCATGACAGACACCGAAACCATGGCGCCGGCGGTGGCCGCATCGAAGCCACGCTCGCGCAAGATCGGCGCCATGGTTTCGGTGTCTGTCATGGCGCAGGTCATCACCCT
>NZ_RZPW01001053.1:0-1670 GCF_003998455.1 Mesorhizobium sp. M7A.F.Ca.CA.001.08.2.1
AACCCCTCCCCGCAAGGGGGAGGGAGACTTCCGTTGGCGCCGACCTGCGCAAATCCCCTGTCTTTTCGGCGCCAAAGAAGAATTAGAGGCACGCGGCAGCGTTCCCTCCCCCTTGTGGGGAGGGTTAGGGTGGGGGTCCATCTTCGCAAGAATCCTTATGCGATGGCCCTGCCGTTCACGGGGAGAAGATGGCGGCGCCAGATGAGGGGGCGGCGTAATGTCGGGAAATTAGGGCCCGCCCCTACCCCTCCACCGTCTCCAGCACACTCAGCAGCGTGCCTTCCATGTCAGGCTCGTCGCCGGAGCAGACGCACAGCATCTCGGCGTCGCCCTCGCCCACCGAGAGATAGGCGTGGCCCATGGTGGAATCGATGTAGACGCTTTCGCCCTGTTTCAGCCGCACCGGCGCGTACTGGTCGGTGTGCAGTTCGATCTCGCCCTTGAGC
Organism: Mesorhizobium sp. M7A.F.Ca.CA.001.08.2.1; assembly: GCF_003998455.1. Taxonomy (NCBI): domain Bacteria; kingdom Pseudomonadati; phylum Pseudomonadota; class Alphaproteobacteria; order Hyphomicrobiales; family Phyllobacteriaceae; genus Mesorhizobium; species Mesorhizobium sp. M7A.F.Ca.CA.001.08.2.1. Next base: position 447 of record NZ_RZPW01001053.1, read on the forward strand.
ACGATCAAAAACTCCTCGCCGGCATGCCTGGTCAGCGGACCGAATTCCTGCGGCGTGCGGGCGCGTGCATAGGCGTGGATCGGTACCATGCGCTTGCGCACCAGGTCTGTGGCCAAATAGCGGTAGTCGTAGTTGCGGGTCAGCTGGCGCAGCGTGTTGGACGGCGAGGTCACCGAACGACGGGTGCGCGCGGACGGCTGCTTGCGGTCGCCGCTGAGCAGTTCGGTGACATGGATGCCCAGCCCCTCGCAGATCTGCAGCAGCTTGTCGTAACTCAACGACATCTGGTCGTTCTCGACCTTGGACAGCGTCGACACTGCGACGCCGGTCAGCGTGCTGACCTCCTGCAAGGTCCAGCCATGCGTCTTCCTCAAGCCGCGCAGACAATCACCGAGGTTCGGTTGCTCCGACATCGTCAGCTCCGTTGCGCGGCCCATCGAGCCGCCAGTCTACCCTAGGTAGTCCAACTCTCTGCTGCTATCAACAACGCTAACAATTTTCTTATACGCTAAATATTGACTGGATAAGAAATTATTTCTACCCCTAGGAGATGCAGTCCAAGTCCCCCCAGAAAATCGTCGTCATCGGCGGCGGCATTGCCGGCCTTTCGCTGGCGGCGGCCGTGCAATCCTGGGCTGAGGTCACCGTGCTCGAGCGCGAGCCGCATCTCGGCTACCACGCCAGCGGCCGCTCGGCGGCGCTGTTTTCAGAAACCTATGGCAATGCGCTGGTGCGGGCGCTGTCGCTGGCCAGCCGGCAGGCGATCATAGATGGCGGATTCGCCGCCCACCGACGCGGCGCGCTGCATGTCGGCGGCGTCGAGGACAGTGCAGCCGTCGACCGCATGGCGGCCGAGATGCAGGCGCTCGTGCCGAGCGTACGGCGCCTGTCGGCTGCCGAAGTCACCGCGCTGGTGCCGGTCATCGCCACGGCAACCACTTGCGGCGGCGTCCATGAACCCGGCGCGCTCGATGTCGACACGGGAAAGATGCTTGCCGCTTCAGCCTCGGCGCTCAAGGCGGGCGGCGGCGTCATCCGCACCGGCGAGGAAGTGCTGGAGATTTCCCGCGTCCCAAACGGCTTCAGCGTCGCGACCAATGCCGGCGCCTACCAGGCCGATATCGTCGTCAACGCCACCGGCGCCTGGGTCGATGTCGTCGCCGGGCTGGCCGGTCTCTCCGGCCTTGGCTTCCGGCCCAAGCGCCGCACCGCCTTCCTGTTCGA
>NZ_RZPW01001054.1:0-1670 GCF_003998455.1 Mesorhizobium sp. M7A.F.Ca.CA.001.08.2.1
CCTCCGATATGAAAGCGGTCGATATCCGCCCTTCCCGCCAACGCTGATGCTGCATCAAGGCAGCCAGGAACGGAATGTTGTGCTCGATTCCGTCGACGACGAAGCTGTCGAGCGCTTCCGACATGGCATCGATGGCTTCCAGACGCGTCGGCGCCCAGGTGCACAGCTTGGCCAGCATCGGATCGTAGAACATCGAGATTTCGGAGCCTTCGGTGACGCCGGTGTCGTTGCGGATGACGACATCGCCGAATTGTCCTTCCTCCGGCGGCCGGTAGCGGGTCAGCCGGCCGATCGAAGGCAGGAAATTGCGGTAAGGGTCTTCGGCATAGAGCCGGCTTTCCACCGCCCAGCCGTTCAGCTCGATGTCGCTTTGCTTCAGGCCAAGCTTTTCGCCGGCGGCGACGCGGATCATCTGCTCGACCAGATCGATGCCGGTGATGAGCTCCGTCACCGGGTGCTCGACCTGCAATCGTGTATTCATTTCAAGGAAATAGAAGTTCTTGTCCTTGTCGACGATGAATTCGACCGTGCCGGCGCTCTGGTAGTCGACGGCCTTGGCCAGCGCCACAGACTGCTCGCCCATGGCCTTGCGTGTCGCGGCGTCCAGGAATGGCGACGGCGCCTCTTCGGCGACCTTCTGGTTGCGTCGCTGGATCGAGCATTCGCGCTCGCCGAGATAGAGCGCGTTGCCATGCGCGTCGGCCAGCACCTGGATTTCGATGTGGCGCGGATCGACGACGAATTTCTCGATGAAGAGACGATCGTCGCCGAACGAACTCTTGGCTTCCGAGCGCGCGCGGTCGAAGCCATCGCGCACTTCGGCTTCGCTCCAGGCGATGCGCATGCCCTTGCCGCCGCCGCCGGCCGAAGCCTTGATCATCACGGGATAACCGATTTCGCCGGCGATCTTTTCGGCATGATCGGCATTCTCGATGACGCCGAGCCAGCCGGGCACGGTGGAAACCTTGGCGGCGTTGGCGAACTTCTTCGATTCGATCTTGTCGCCCATCGCCTTGATCGCCTTGGGCTTCGGGCCGATGAAAATGATGCCTTCCGCTTCCAGCGCCTCACAGAAGGCCGCCCGCTCGGACAGGAACCCGTAGCCGGGGTGCACGGCCTGGGCTCCCGTCTCCTTGCACGCGGCGATGATCTTTTCAGGGACGAGATAGCTCAGCGCGGCTGGCGAAGGCCCGATATGCACCGCCTCGTCGGCCATCTCGACATGCACGGCGTCGCGATCGGCATCGGAATAGACCGCGACCGTGGCAATGCCCATCTTGCGCGCCGTCTTGATGACGCGGCAGGCAATTTCGCCGCGATTGGCGATCAGGATCTTGGTGAACATGCGAAATGTCATCCCTCGGGTCGGCCGTTCCTTTTATGGCCTGTGCTTGCAGGGTCAAGCCGACCATGCAATTCACTGCCTTTCAATCGACTTGCGATTCCAATTCATCGCTGTGGCCCAGTCGGGGAGCCAGCTGCCAGTTGATCGTGTCGGCAAAACCTGAAACTTTGGAAAAAAATTCGCATTGGAGGACGCCTGATGAAAACCCGCGCCGCTGTCGCTGTTGCCGCCGGAAAGCCGCTGGAGATCATGGAGGTCGACCTCGAGGGCCCGCGCGAGGGCGAAGTGCTGGTCGAGATCAAGGCGACAGGCATTTGCCACACCG
>NZ_RZPW01001055.1:0-1667 GCF_003998455.1 Mesorhizobium sp. M7A.F.Ca.CA.001.08.2.1
GGACAGCACCACCTTCCCGGCGCCCATGGCCATCTGGAAATCATGCGCGGCAAGGCCGATACGCCGCTCGGGCGGCTCGAGGTCGATGCCGGTCTTCATCAGCCGCGACATGAAGCGGTCGCTCTCTGGCTTGCGCGGCCATACGCCCTCGTTGAGCCCGCCGATGACCAGCGTGTCGACCGTCTGCAACCGGGCTTCCAGCGCGCCCCAGATGGCGATGTTCCGGTCGGTGCCTTGTGCCGGCTTGACCGTTTCAGGCGCGATCAGCGCCGCCATGATGTCGGGCCACTCGGTCGCCGCGAAGGACAGCGAAGCCGAAGCCGCGACCAGCCCGCGCAGCAGTTCGGCAAGCTTCTCGCCGGCGTCACCGGCATAGAGTTCGCCAAGGCCGCCGTCGGCGGTGCGGCCGAGATTTTCGAGTGTCACGACACTGGCCCTGACAAGCGCGGCAAGGTCGGCGTCATCCCGGCCTCGGAAGGCTGCGAGCGGCGCCAGCGCCTGCTTGAGACGTTCGAGCAAATTCCGCGCAGTTTCGATAGAGCGCACGGTCAGCCGGGAAAACCAGAAGGGCTGTCGGCTGCCGCCGCCCAAGCCGGTGAGGCGGGCTTCGAACAGTTCCGGTAGCGAAACGATGTCGGGGCGGCCTGTGCCGCCGCGCAACGCCACCAGTTCGATCAGCTCCGCCGCGTGGCGCACATCGGCCCGTTCGAGGCCGAGGCCGAGCAGCGGATGCTTGAGCAGCGACAGCAGGCCAACCGGATCGCCTGGCCGGAACAGTGCCTCGAGCGCCAGCCTGAGCAGGCTGGCCGCCGGGGTGTTGGCGAGCGGTGTGCCACCGGAATCGTCGGCAACGACGCCGAAGCGCTGGAGCTCGATCGAGACGCGCCGCGCCAATGCGCGGTCGCCGGTGACGAGAGCCGCCCTTTGGCCGGGATGTTCGACCGCGCGCTTGAGCGCGACAGCGATGGCCACGGCCTCATCACGTTCGCTGGCGGCTTCGAGCAAGGTCACCTCGGCGAAGGCGCCGGCAATGTCGGACGCCGGGAAACCGGCACGTGTCTCGGCCCAGAGTTCGGTGGTTTCGGCCGGCCGCAGCGCTTCGCCGACAAGGGCAGCGCGAAGCGCACGTCGCGGTTCGGCCACGCCAATCTCCTCGACGTCGCCGCGCAATACGCCGATCTTGCCGATCAGCCTGGCCAAGCCATATTGCGGGTGGCCGAGTACGGCTGGACGCGCGCCAGGCGCGGCAATCGCCTGGAACGACGCTTCGTCCAGCGTCCGGTCGAGACCCGGCAGCACGATGGCGCCGCCGGGCAGGCGCGCGATCGCGGCAAGCAATTCGGCCGTCGCTGGTATCGAGCCGGTCGAGCCTGCGGCGATGACCGGGCCGGCAGGCGGATTGCGCTGCAGCCGCGCCGCCTCGGCGCGGATCAGCGCGCTGCGATGCGCGGCCGGATTGGAGCGGTCGCTTTCCGCGAGGAATTTCGGCCAGGCTTCGGTGACGATGCCAAGGAATTCGAGCGTCACCTGCCACCATCCGGCAAGATTGCCGGTCACCAGATCGGTGAGCTTGGCCCAGTCGGTGCCTTCCGTCTCGATCTCGTCCATGAGCCGGGCGAGATCGCGCGCCAGCCAGATCGCGTCGGCGGTGGAAGCCGGGATGACGA
>NZ_RZPW01001056.1:0-1665 GCF_003998455.1 Mesorhizobium sp. M7A.F.Ca.CA.001.08.2.1
GTCGTAGACCTCGATGCGCACTGGCGGCTTCGGCAGGCCGAATGTCTCGGCGAAACCGGCAAGCAGGCGTCCCTGGGTGGAGGTTTCAGCCAGCCGGCGTCCGAGCGCTTCGCGGGCATTCTGCAAAGCGTTGTCGGTCAGGTCCTTCTTCTCGCCGCGCTGCGGCACGGAGATTGCGACCTTGCGGCCGGCGCGGGTGGAGAGCGCCTCGGCCAGCAATTCCTGATCCTCGACGCCATGCGACAGAAGAATGTTCCGCGGCGTCGGCTTGTCGTCATAGAACTGCGCCAGGAACGAGCCCAGCACCTCGGCTGCTTCCAACGCCGGATCGGCCTTGGGGAAATAGGCGCGGTTGCCCCAGTTCTGGCCGGTGCGGAAGAAGAACACCTGGATGCAGACCTGGCCGCCTTCCTGATGGATGGCGAAGACATCGGCTTCGTCGACGGTCGCCGGATTGATGCCCTGGTGGCTCTGCACATGCGACAGGGCCGCCAACCGGTCGCGATAGATCGCGGCGCGCTCGAAATCGAGAGCTTCCGACGCCTGCTGCATGGCGGCCGAGATTTCCGTCTTCACCTTCTGGCTGCGGCCGGACAAGAAGTCCTTCGCCTCATTGACCAGCTCGGCATAGTCCTGGTGCGAGACCTCGCCGGTGCAGGGACCGGCGCAGCGCTTGATCTGATAAAGCAGGCATGGCCGCGTGCGGTTCTCGTAGAACGAGTTGGTGCAACTGCGCAGCAGAAAGGCGCGCTGCAGCGAGTTGATGGTGCGGCCAACGGCACCGGCCGAAGCAAAGGGACCGAAATAATCGCCTTTGCGCGAGCGCGCGCCGCGATGCTTGTAGATGCCCGGCGAGACATGGTCGCCGGTCAAGAGGATATAGGGAAACGACTTGTCGTCGCGCATCAGGACGTTGAATCGCGGCCGCAAGCGCTTGATAAGATTGGCTTCGAGCAGCAGCGCTTCGATCTCGGTGCGGGTGACGACGAACTCCATCGTCGACGTCTCGCGCACCATGCGGCCGATGCGGGTGGTGTGGAAACGGCCTTGCGCGTAGTTGGTGACGCGCTTCTTCAGGCTGCGTGCCTTGCCGACATAGAGCACATCGCCGGCAGCGTTCATCATGCGGTAGACGCCGGGCGCGTTGGGCAGCCGCTTGACCAGCGTCTGGATCACCTCGGCACCGATCATGCCTTCCGCGTCGCCGGCATGCGGCGTCCAGTCGATGGCGGTGAAGGCGACATCGGGACCGACGGTTTCAACCATCTCCTCGACCGCCTCGTCCTCGAGGTCGATATCGGGAGGCAGATCGTCGGTGCCGCCGCGCGGCTTGCTTTTGTGGTCTACAGGACTCATTCCGTCATGCCTGTCACATCGGGCGTCTGCCACGCAAGATGCTGGCCGCCATCAAGCGCGATCATCTGGCCGGTGACCGAGCGCGCTTCCCAGAGATAGCGGATTGTGGCGCCGAATTCCGGCAATTCCGGGCCGCGCTTGAGGATCAAGCCATCGACTTGGGCTGCAAAATCGCTGTCCTCCTGACGCGCGTTCTTCAATGTCGGCCCCGGGCCGATGGCATTGACGCGGACGCGGGGACCGAGCGCTTGCGCCATCATCTGGGTGGCTGTCCACAGCGTCGATTTGGACAGTGCATAGGAGAAGTAG
>NZ_RZPW01001057.1:0-1658 GCF_003998455.1 Mesorhizobium sp. M7A.F.Ca.CA.001.08.2.1
CGCTGACGCCTGTACCCGTGCCGCCGTCGACTTCCTGCTGCGCGACGCGCACGGCCAGGGCAAACTCAAACTGCCGGATGTCGACAACCCGTCGAAACAGTCGGGTTGGATCCTGCTCGGCATGGGCAAGCTCGGGGCACACGAGCTGAATTTTTCCTCGGACATCGACCTGGTGGTTTTCTTCGATCCGGAAGCACCGGCGGTCGTCGACCCGCTCGACGCCACCGAATTGTTTTCGCGGCTGACGCGCCGCCTGGTTCGCATCCTGCAGGACCGCACCGAGCACGGATATGTCTTCCGCACCGATCTGAGGCTGCGCCCCGACCCCGGCTCGACACCGCTGGCGATCCCGGTCGAGGCGGCACTGCGCTACTATGAGGCGCGCGGCCAGAACTGGGAGCGCGCCGCCATGATCAAGGCACGTCCGGTAGCCGGCGATCTGGCCGCGGGCGCTGCCTTCCTCAAGGAGCTTCAGCCCTATATCTGGCGCAAATACATGGATTACGCGGCGATTGCCGACGTCCATTCGATCAAGCGACAGATCCACGCCCACAAGGGCCATGGCGAGATCGCGGTCAAGGGCCACAACGTCAAGCTCGGCCGCGGCGGCATTCGCGAGATCGAGTTCTTCGTCCAGACCCAGCAGCTTATCGCCGGCGGACGCTTCCCTGAACTGCGTGGCCGCGAGACCGTGCCGATGCTCGGCGAGCTTGCGACACGCGGCTGGATCACCACCGAGGCGCGCGATGCGCTCGCCCGCCAGTACTGGTTCCTGCGCCGCGTCGAACATGCCGTGCAGATGGTTGCCGACGAGCAGACCCACACGCTGCCGGAAGATGATGAAGGCTTGGAGCGCATCGCCCGCATGCTCGCCTTTGCCGATGCTCCTGCCTTTTCCCAGGCGTTTCGCGCCTCGCTGCAGCAGGTCGAACGCCACTACGCGGCACTGTTCGAAACAGCACCGGAACTTTCGACAGGCATCGGCAATCTCGTCTTCACCGGCGATGTCGACGATCCCGATACGCTGCAGACCTTGCACGGCCTCGGCTTCCAGCGGCCAAGCGACACCTGCCGCGTCATCCGAGGCTGGCATTTCGGTCGCTATCGCGTCACTCAGTCGGCGGAGGCGCGCGAGCGGCTGACGGAATTGACGCCGGCTCTGCTGCGCTCCTTCGGCCAGACGCGCCGGGCCGACGAAGCGCTGATGCGCTTCGACGAATTTCTCGCCGGCCTGCCGGCCGGCATCCAGCTGTTTTCCCTGCTGCAGTCCAATCCGGCCCTGCTCAAGCTCCTGGCAACGATCATGGGTGCGGCGCCCCGGCTGGCGGCGATCATCACCCGCCGGCCGCATGTCTTCGATGGTCTGCTCGACCCGGCCTTGCTGACGGAGCTACCGGACCGCGCCTATCTGTCGGCACGGCTTTCCGCCTTTGTCGAGGGCGACCGGCTTTATGAGGACGTGCTCGACCGGCTGCGCATTTTTGCTTCCGAGCAGAAATTCCTGATCGGCGTCCGGCTGCTCGCCGGCTCGATCGATCCGGCGCGCGCCGGCCGCGCCTTCTCCGATCTGGCGGATCTCACCATCGAGGCTGCGTTGCAGGCGGTGACGGCCGAATTCGCGGCGCGCCACGGCACCATTGCCGGCGGCGTGGTTGCGC
>NZ_RZPW01001058.1:0-1657 GCF_003998455.1 Mesorhizobium sp. M7A.F.Ca.CA.001.08.2.1
TTCTGTGCTAGCGTGCAATGACAAGTCTACCGCTGCCCACGTCCAGTCGCCCAGCGCCGTGAGATTTCGAGGTTCCGACCTCACCAGCCTCGCAGCACCCACCGAGTATCCGCGGCCGATTGTGCTTCTAGCGACGATCTGTGGGTCGACGGTCGTGGGTATAACGCTGCTTCTGGCGGCGGCGGTTTGAGCCACGGGACCTGATGCCGCTCCCCCAGACACTGTCTTCGATTGAGATGACGCTCGAATGTCCGGCATGCGGAACGGCTTTCATCAAACCGGGGCGTTGGTTCATCGCTGCCGCCCACTATCGGTGCGAAGGTTGCCAGCGTTTACACCGCCTTACCTATCCAGAAAAGGTGGAATTGTTCGACAGATATACCAAGCGTCTGACGACAGTCTCGCAGCGAGGAACAACGAGGCCGCGCGAGTGCCCCAGCTTACAAGGCAACGACAAGGCCAGTGACGCTCCACCGGGACGGGAAGGGTAACCGACGAGGCAGCGGAAGAGTGTTCGCCTGCCAGCACGTCCGGCTGATGCTTGGTTCGATCACTCGTTTTCTGACCATCTCGTTGCATGACAGCGACGACGGCAGAGCTTTGGTTCATAAAACCGAGGAGGTTCGTTTGAGCCTGGCTTCACGTTTAGGACGGCGTCCCGTAGCGGCCGCCACATGATCGAGCGGCCTTCATCCGCTGCAAGCACCTTGCCGCGGCGCACAGATTACGATGGCCGAGATGAAATGATAAAGATTGCCGAGGCGTTGATGAGAGCATCGACACTGATAGACATGCCAAACGTCGGCATGCCGCGATGGTCTGTAGCACTCGCCATTCTGCACGATGCGGAGGGTGGCGCTTCCAGCATGTGGAACATATCGAAAGCCGCTGTGTTCTGGCGCCAAAGGAGATCGCGATGATCCGTTGGCTAGTCAGAATCGGCGCCTTATATGCGGCATACAAACTCGGCGAAGCTGCCGGGCGCAGTGAGCAGGAGGTCATTCCTCTCCCGCCCTCCGACCGGCAACGGCAGCCAGGTAGGCAGGAGCGGACCGACCTCGGCGTCGAGCCATCCTAAAAACGCAGGTCGCTGGCCGCAGGCCGGTTCTTCAGCGAATAAGCTCGTCCCATGACAGGCGTGTGACGCCAACGCTCTGTGCGAAGGACGGGGCGCGGCGCTGAGCTTCGGGATGTTGGTCAATCGATCGATACACAGCGAAGACCCGTCATTGATCAGCAATGACGGGTCTTGCTTTGAGACCACTTGGCCCGGGGTTGTAAGCCAAGCTGCCACCCAAACTTTGATTCGCGACACAGGTTCCCAGCTTGGCCAAATAATGCCGGTGGCGTCATCACCACACAAAGGCCCGCCGCTGAACGGACAGGCGGCGACGGGCCGCACCAGACCGCTTGGCTGTGCAGGCCAAGCTGCATGCCGAACATCGATCTTTTCACAAGGGTTCCAGCGCCGTGGTTCGGACCGGAGGAGGCCGGTTCTGGTAGGCAGCGTCCAGGTCGCCGACAGGCACCACACGAACATCTATCCCAAAAATTGCGATCGCATCGGGAGGACTTCGAAGCTGTCGCCAACTTCGGGCACCGATGATGGGAAGCGACGCTGCGCGTGTCCGGCCAAAGTCGCTATAATGTCCAAGGT
>NZ_RZPW01001059.1:0-1649 GCF_003998455.1 Mesorhizobium sp. M7A.F.Ca.CA.001.08.2.1
CCACACGGACAGGCCCGCTGCCGAGCCCGCCCGTTGCTTCCACCACGGTTGCTCCGCCGCCGATGATCGTCCCGCCGCTATAGCTGTTGGCGGAAGTCAGGTGCAGCGTTCCTCTGCCGGTCGTCGACAGCGAGCCCGCGCCGTTGATGTCGCCATTGGCGGAATCGATGAAAAGCCCTTTGCCGGCGCCGACATCGAAGGTGCCGCCATTGGCGCCCAGGGTGATGCCGCGGCTCATATAGAGCGATAGCGCGACGGGCGTTACTTTCAATGTGCCGCCGTCCAGCGTCAGCGCTCCCGCCGCATCGCCAAGGGCCGCATCACGGCTGATGCTCAACGTCCCGCTGTTGACGAAGGTGCCGCCCGAATAGGTGTTGGTGCCGGTCAGCGTCAGGGTTCCGGCGCCGAGCTTGGTGAGCCCTCCTTGGCCCGTCAGTGCCTGGCTCACGGTGAAGGTGTTGGCGCTGTCGGCAATGTCGAAGCTGCCGCCGCCGGGGCCCCAGTTGATCGTGCGGGTGGTGGACTTGAACGAGGTGCCGGTCACTTGCAGCACGCCGCCGTTGAATGTCAGGGCGCCTGAGGCCGCTCCGAGATTGGCGTCCGACGACACCGACAATGTGCCCTGATCGATGGTCCACGACGTCACCGCGTTGGTGCTGCCGGTCAGGGTCCATGCGCCGGTGCCGGTCTTTTCGTAAATTCCGAAACCCTGGTATTGCTGTCCGACGCCTGAGACGTCGAAGCTGCTGTCGACGTTCCCGCCGAGCCTCAACGTGTCGTCGGCGCTGAAGGCCTCCACAGTGCCGCTGATCGCCGAGCCGGCGCGCAGCTCCAGCGTATTGGCACCGCCGGTAAACTGGATCGCATCCGCCTGTGGGCCGCCGCCGTCGATCGAGAATCCACCAGCGAGGGTGCCGCTGTTGGTCACGGTGAGATCGGCGCCGACAATGCCGACCCCGCCGGATCCGGCGAGGTAGCGTGGATCGCCATAGCCGCTGGCGCCGCCCGTGCCGCCCTGCACGGTGCCGCTGTTCTCGATCGTGCCGCCACCCGACATGACGATGCCGCCGCCGCCGACGCCACCGCTACCGTCGGTGCAGCCACAGCCATTCGCGATGCCGCCGCCGCCACCACCGCCACCGGAAATGGTGCCACTGTTGGTCAGGACAATATGGGCACCAGAGAACATGGCGCCGTCGCCGCCGTCGCCGCCGTTGCCATTGATACTGCCGCCGCCGCCGCCGCCGCCGCCAACCAGACGACCGCCGCTGTTGACGAGAGAAGCATTGTCTGCTGATGAGGCGAGGCCATTGCCGCCATTGCCGCCGACGCCGCTTGGGTCTCCGCCGTCGCTTCGGCCACCGCCGCCGCCGCCGCCGCCTGTTATGGAGTCGCCATCGTTGATCAGGGTGGTAGCGGAATTGCCGACGCCACCGTCGCCACCGTCGACGCCGGGGGAGCCGCCGGTTCCGCCGGAGCCGGCCACACTGCCATCGCTGCCGCTGCCGCCATTGCCCGCTATCGCTCCGTTGCCGCCGGTTCCCGATGTGCCTGCGCCGTTCCCGCCACCACCCTGGCCGCCGCCGTTGCCGCCATTCCCGCCGGTGCCGTCGGCCATGGCGGGGCTCCAGGCCAGGGTGGTGGCGGGA
>NZ_RZPW01000105.1:0-11849 GCF_003998455.1 Mesorhizobium sp. M7A.F.Ca.CA.001.08.2.1
AACCTGCACACCGACGGCTTCACGGAAAAGGGTGGCGCCGCCGCACTCACATCCGCTGCCTCGACCACCGAGACCACCTTCACCACGCTGGGCCTCCGTGCCTCGGCCGGCTTCGACCTCGGCGGGGTGCAGGCAAGCGCGCAGGGTACGCTCGGCTGGCGTCATGCCTTCGGCGACACCACGCCGACCGCGGACATGGCCTTCGCCGGTGGCGACCTCTTCACCATTGCCGGCGCGCCGATCGCCAGGGATACAGCCATCGTCGGAGCCGGGCTCGATTTCCGGATCGCCGACAGCACCACGCTGGGGATCAGCTACTCCGGCCAGTTCGGGACGAAAGCGGCCGATCAGGGCGTCCGCGCCACGATGCAAGTGCGGTTCTGATTTTTCGGCTTGCGTCAGCCTTCGGCGGGAACCGCTTTCGGTTTGCCCTCGCCATCCAGCGCCACCATGACGAAATCGGCATGGGTGACCTTCTCCATCAGGTCGGAGAGGTAGCGCTGCGCCCAGGCCTCGACCTTGAGCGTCATCGAGGTGCGGCCGACGCGCTCGACATGGGTGTAGATGCACAGCGTGTCGCCGATCTTCATCGCCTTGGCGAACGACATCTCCTTCACCGCCGCCGTCACCACGCGGCCCTTGGCGCGCTCGGCGGCGCGGATGCCGCAGGCCAGGTCCATCTGCGCCATCACCCAGCCGCCGAAAATGTCGCCGGCCGCATTGGCGTCCGAAGGCATGGCCAGGGTGCGCAGCGTCAGATCGCCAAGCGGCCGTCCTTCAGCGTAGTGCACCATGCGAGAAATCCTTCGAGACCGGCTGCCCTCGATCCCGTATCGTCACGGCGCCCGAAGGTCAACGCGCCACGGCATGGCCACGAGGCCCCGGAGCTTCTCCCGATAGGAATTTTTTCTTGACTCGGTGACCTCAGCTATGGTACATTTTTGCCTATGGTGCTGATTTGCGCCAGTGACCCGCCGCACAGGCGGGTTTTTCGTTTGATGCACCGTCAGCCAACACCCGGCGAAGGTCGATCAGAAATAGCGCCTGAGGTTCGTGCGAATACGATCGAGCACGCTGTCCCCGGAAAGGTCCGGCGAGAACTCCTTGCCGGTGATCGCCTCATAGGCCTGCGCATAGACATGCGAGGCCTGTTCGACGATCTCGGCCGGTATCTCAGGTATCGGGTCGCTGTAGGGGTTGCAGCGCGCCGAGACCCACGACCGGACGAAATCCTTGTCAAAACTCTCCGGCCGGCTGCCGTCGGCGAGCGCCTGTTCGTAGCTCGATGCGATCCAGTACCGGCTGCTGTCCGGGGTGTGGATTTCATCGGCAAGAATGATGGTCCCGTTCCTGTCGGTGCCGAATTCGTACTTCGTGTCGGCCAGGATCAGGCCGCGCTCGGTGGCGCGCTGCTGGCCGCGGGCGAACAGCCGCAAAGCGTAGCCGGACACGGTGTCCCACTGCGCCTGCGTGAGAAGACCCTGTTCGAGGATCTCGGCTTTCGACAGCGGCTCGTCATGGCCGCCATGCGCGGCCTTGCTGGTCGGCGTGATGATCGGCTCGGCCAGCTTTTCATTGTCGCGCAGGCCGTCCGGCAGGCGGATACCGTACATGTCGCGGTCGCCGCGCTTGTAGCGCGTCAGGATCGAAGTGCTGGTGGTTCCCGCCAGATAGCCGCGCACGACGATCTCGACCGGCAGGATGTCGAGCCTCGTGCCGACGACGACGTTCGGGTCGGGGTATTCGAGAACATGGTTCGGACAGATATCGGCGGTTTCCTCGAACCAGTAGCGCGCCGTCTGGGTCAGTATCTCTCCCTTGTAGGGGATCGAAGTCAGGATGATGTCGAAGGCACTGAGCCGGTCGGTGGCGATGATGATGCGCCGGCCATCCGCCAGATCGTAGTTTTCGCGGACCTTGCCGCTGTAGTGGCCCGGCAGTTCGGGAATGAACGCGTCAGGGAGGGTCCGCATATGATTTCCTGCCTTCCGCAGAGTGGCCAGAGCATAATTCCGAAAAGTTATGCGCCAAGATAGTGCCATCGCATAGGCTGTCGGGACGATAGATATCAAGCGCGATTGTCGGGAATCCCCGCAAACCTGATCGGTTCGACGGTCGCTTTTTTCACAACTGATGCCGGATGGCGCGGCGACTTCGGAATGCCGTCGCGTCTAGGCTGCAGCCAATCTTTCGGAGCCTCCCATTTCCATCATGCAGACCTATGATTTCATCATCGTCGGCTCCGGCTCGGCCGGCTCGGTCCTGGCCGAAAAACTCTCGGCCTCGGGGCGCTTCTCGGTGCTGGTGCTGGAGGCCGGCGGCAGCGACCGCCGCTTCTACGTGCAGATGCCGCTCGGCTACGGCAAGACCTTCTTCGATCCCGGCGTCAACTGGAACTACAAGGCCGAGCCGGACCCGGGGCTCGCCGGCAATGCCGACCACTGGCCGCGCGGCAAGCTGCTTGGCGGCTCAAGCTCAATCAACGCCATGGTCTGGATCCGGGGTGCGCGCGAGGATTTCGATGCCTGGGCGGCCGCCGGCAATCCAGGCTGGGGCTATGACGACCTCTTGCCCGCCTTCAAGGCGCTCGAGGACAACCAGGCCGGCGCCGATGCATGGCGCGGCACGGGGGGCCCGCTGCATGTCACCGACTGTTCGAACGCCGTCCATCCGCTGACCCAGCGCTATCTCGCAACGGCGCCGCCCAGGAAGGCGTCGGCATCTACCAGATCTCGACCCGCAACGGCCGCCGCATGTCGGCGGCGCGCGCTTTCCTGCGTCCGGCGATGAAGCGCGGGAATGTCCGCGTCGAGATGAAGGCGCTGGCGACCAGGGTGCTGTTCGAGGGGAAGCGTGCCATCGGCGTCGAGTATCAGCAGAACGGCGAGACGAAGACCGCGCGTGCCGGCCGCGAAATTATCTTGTCGGGCGGTTCGGTCAACTCGCCGCAATTGCTGCAGCTGTCCGGCGTCGGGCCCTCCGCTCTGCTCAAAGGCCTGGGCATCCGGATGGTCCACGCCAACGAGAATGTCGGCGCGCATCTGCAGGATCATGTCGGCATCAACTACACCTTCAAGGGCAAGCTGCCGACGCTCAACCAGACGCTGCGTCCCTGGTGGGGCAAGCTGCTGGTCGGCATGCAATATATCCTGACCCGTTCCGGCCCGCTGTCGCTGTCGATGAACAATGCCGGTGGCTTCTTCCGCACCGACCCGGCGGCGACGCGGCCCAACATGCAGCTCTATTTCCAGGCATTCTCGACCGTCATTCCCAAGAGCGGCGAGCGTCCCATCCTGACGCCCGACCCATGGCCGGGCTTTTCCATCGGCCTGTCCAACTGCCGCCCGTCGAGCCGTGGCGAGATCATGATCCGCTCGGCCAATCCGCGCGAGTACCCCAGGATAACGGCCAATGCCTACTCCACCAATGCCGATGTCGAGGAGATGCTGGCGGCGGTGAAATTCGTGCGCAAGATCGCCTCGATGCCTGCCATGGCCGAGATCATCGAGGAAGAGGTTTTGCCAGGCCCGTCAATCACTTCCGATGCAGACCTGATTCAGGATTTCAGGAAGCGCTCGGGCACCGTCTATCATCCGGTCTCGACCTGCCGCATGGGGCCCGATCCGGCGCGCGCCGTCGTCGACCCGCGTCTCAAGGCGCACGGCATCGACGGCCTGCGCGTCATCGACGCCTCCATCTTCCCCGACAACATCACCGGCAACACCAACGCCGCCTCGATCATGACCGGTTGGAAGGGCGCCGAACTGGTTCTGGAGGACCAAAAATGAAGATCACCGACGTCAAGACCTGGGTTGTCGACAATCCGCCGCCCGGCATCGGCGGCAAGTATTTCATCTTCGTCAAGTTGACCACCGATGGCGGCGTGGTCGGCTATGGCGAGGCCTACAACGCCACCTTCTCCGCCCATGTTACCGCCCGGATGGTCGAGGACATGGCCGAGCGCTATCTCGTCGGCCGCGATCCGCACGACATCGAGAACTTCTTCCGCCGCGCCTATTCGTCCGGCTTCACCCAGCGGCCCGACGTGTCAGGCATGGGCTGCTTCTCGGCGCTGGAAATGGCCTGCTGGGACATCATCGGCAAGGAGGCCGACAAGCCGGTCTACAAACTGCTCGGCGGCCAGGTGCACGAAACGCTGCGTTCCTACACCTATCTTTATCCGCACACCGGCAGCGTCCACTCCGAGGATGCGCACGGCAAGAACGTCTACAACGACCCCGATCTCGCCGCCGCCTGCGCGCTCGAATATGTCGAACAGGGGTTCAACGCCGTCAAACTGGACCCGGCCGGCCCCTACACCGCCTTCGACGGCCACCAGCCGCGTCTTGTCGATATCGACCTGTCCACCCGCATGATCAAGGCGATCCGCGAGGCGGTCGGCACCCGCGCCGACATCCTGTTTGGCACGCACGGCCAGTTCACAGCGTCCGGCGCGCTGCGCATGGCGCGCGCCATCGAGCCCTATGATCCCTTGTGGTTCGAGGAGCCGGTGCCGCCTGACATGCCCGAAGTCATGGCGCAAGTGGCCCGCGCGACCTCGATCCCGATCGCCACCGGCGAACGGCTGACCACCAAGTTCGAGTTCGCCCGCGTCATCGAGAACCGCGCCGCGACCATCCTGCAGCCGGACCTTGGCCGCTCCGGCGGCATTCTCGAAACCAAGAAGATCGCGGCGATGGCCGAGGCCTACCACATCCAGGTCGCCCCTCACTGCTATTGCGGGCCGATCGTCGGTGCGGCCAACATCCAGCTGGCGGTGACGCTGCCCAACTTCCTCATCCTGGAATCGCTGAAGCAGTGGGAGGGTTTCCATGCCACGCTCCTGAAGAAGAAGATCGAGTGGCAGGACGGCAATGTCATCCCCTCGAAGGAGCCCGGCCTCGGCGTCGAGCTCAACGAAGCGGTCTGCGACGCGCATCCCTATACGGGCAAGGACCTGCATCTGCAGATGATGCAGACCCCGCTGATGCCGTGAGCGAAAGCTACGCCTTCATCGGGCTTGGCCATCTCGGCGGCAACCTTGCCGCCAGCCTGATCCGCAACGGCTTTGCCGTCACCGTCTTCGACCGCGATCCGGCCGCCGCCGAGCGCCTGGTGGCGCTCGGCGCCACTACCGCGAGCAGCCCGGCCGAGGCCGCCGCCCGGGCCGGCAATGCCATCACGTGCCTGCCCTCGCCCAAGGTCAGCGAAGCGGTGCTGGCCGGACCCGGCGGATTGCTGGAGGGCCTTCCCAAGGGCGGCACCTGGATCGAGATGTCGACCAACGGCCGCGACGAGATTCTTCGCCTTGCGGCCCTCGCCTCGGCCAGGGGCGTCGAGACGCTGGAATGCCCGGTCACCGGTGGCGTGCATCTGGCGGCGGCTGGCAAGATCACCGCGCTGGTCGGCGGCGATCCAGCGCTCTACGAACGTCATCGGCCGGCCATCGAGGCGATGTGCGCAAAGTCGTTCCTGATGGGTCCGGTCGGCTCGGCGGCGGTGATCAAGGTGATCACCAACATGCTCGCCTTCATCCATCTCGTCGCCGCCGGCGAGGCGCTGATGCTGGCGAGACAGGGCGGGCTCGACCTCGCCCAGTCCTACCATGCCATCTCAGCCTCCTCCGGCAACAGCTTCGTCCACGAGACCGAAAGCCAGCTCATCCTCAACGGCTCCTACGACATCGGCTTCACCATGGACCTGGCGCTGAAGGACCTCGGCTTCGCGCTGGCGATGGGCAGGGAATTCAGACTGCCGCTCCAACTGGCGCCGCTTGTGAGTGAGATTTTCCAGATGGGCAAACAGGAATATGGCGGCAGCGCCTGGTCCACCCAGATCGTCAAATTGCTCGAGGATGCCGTCGATACCGACCTGCGCGCGCCCGGTTTTCCGGCCAAGCTGGAACTCTGACATCAGCCAGTTATCAAGCGATTTCAGGATGTTGGATTGATGGGCGGATTCATCTGAATCAATCTGTCAACGGCTTGATTCAGTATCTGAGCGTCAATGCACCCGGCAGGATCTCGAAGGTCGCGGGTATGCGTCCCGGCGACTCGCCGTCTATATCGACCAGGGCGCCATTCTCTGACGCATCGCCGAGCGGCTCGACCACCACTTTCCTGCCGCGCAGGATGGTGATCGCCGGATGGTTGCGGTGCCGCCCGCCATAGAGCAGCCGGATGTCCCAGATCAGCTTCAGCTTTCCGGCGGCGCGCAGGATGACGATGTCGAACTGCCCGTCGGTGATTTCGGCATCCGGCGCGATCATCATGCCGCCGCCGAAGAACTTTCCATTGGCGACCGCCACCAGCGCCATGCGCGCTTCGAAGGGTGCGCCGTCATCGACCGTGATCCTGACGTCCTGAAAACGGTAGCGGATGAACTCCATCACGGTGCGCCACAGGAACAGTGCCTTGGCCGACATCCTGCCCTTGCGCTTGTCGGCATTGACGGCGCGGTCGGTGGCGCCGGAAAGTCCCAGACTGGCGATGTTGATGAAGTGCCGGCTGGCCAGCGCGCCGTGATCGTCGATGTAGCCGATGCGCCCGGCATCGACCTTGCGGCCCTTGGCTTCGGCCAACCGCTTCAGCACGGCATCCACCTCTTTCGGCAGGCCGAGCCCGCGCGCGAAATCGATGCCGGTGCCGCACGGCAACAGGCCAAGTTCAGTGATCCGGCCGCTCTCCTGGGCCGCCTGCAGAAGCCCGTCGGCCACTTCGCTGGCGGTGCCGTCACCGCCGGCCGCAATCACCAGATCGAAGCCCATCATTGCGAGATCGATTGCCAGCCTTTCGGCATCGCCTTCGGCCTGCGTTTCGCGCAGCTCGAATTCGCCGAAATGCTTTTTCAGCGACACGGCAACATCAGGCCAATGCCGTTTCAGCCGGCCGCCACCGGCAATCGGGTTGAGAACCACTCCGACTTTCAAAATACCCGCCCTCCCCGGCGCCGGACATGCAGGTCCGATCCTTTGCCGGCATTGAAGCCCGCGACCACCGGCGGAGCAAGGGGCGCTGTCGGCTCGTACGCAAAAAAGCGGGCGGGCTGTCTAAAGCAGCCGGCGCTCGAATTCCCCGGTTTGTGGCTAACGATCCCCGGTAATCCCGCTATCCACAGGGCAGCGGCCATTCCCCAGGACCCTTACCCGGCGTACGTTAAACCCATCTCAGGCGGCTACCGATCATCAAGCCGAAAGGCGAAGTGAAAGGCGGATTTCCTGAGGCCCGTACGGCCCGAAGCGAGAGCAGGCTTGCCTGTTTCGAGGGACGGAGCCGAGACCTACGGGGCCGCGGAAAGCGTGCCAACGCCTACGGCGGACCGATGCTGCCATGAAGGACGGCAAAAACCTTCGATGGTGCGCAGGGCAAAGCTCGCAAGGGTGGAGACCGGCGTGGTCCCGAACGGACGCTGCTCTCGGGCGGCGGACTGGCAGGACCGTCAAAATCAAGGCCGGCAAGGCGCGACGACTTTACGGAAGTTGCTGCCGCGACCGTGTCCTGATCTGACAGGGAGGCGCTGGGAGAAATCCCGGCGCCGACTGTCTTTTTGGCCCCCCGATGCCCTTTGGCGGCGATCTTGCGAGCGCCGCTTCTCCACGCGCTAAAATCGGTTAGTATCGCCTGGTCAGAGCCCGTTTGAAAACGCGCTCTGCCGAGTCGGATGGCGTGGTTTTCGAGAACCGAAGCGTAGCGGACCTTTGAGTCCGTGAGCATAGGAAGCGCAGAAAACCGCGTCAGGCGGCCGGCAGAGTAGCGTTTACAAATGGGCTCGTAGAAGGGGGATACTTCATGACGCTCGTCCAGAAGCTTGCCGTTGCCTACGCTTTCCTGTTCTTCGGCGTCGTCGCCATCGGCTACATACCGGCGTTCAACGATGCCGACGGCAATCTGTTCGGCCTTTTCTCGCTGCAATGGTACGACGACCTGCTGCACGCCTTCTCCGGCGTCTGGGCGCTGGCCGCCGCCTTCATCTCCCACCGCCAGGCAGTGTTCTATTTCAAGCTGTTCGGCTCGGTCTACCTGTTCGACGGCGTGCTCGGGCTGGTCACCGGTTCCGGCTGCCTCGACGCCGGTATCTTCATCAACGGCTTCCGCTCTCTCAACGATATCGAATTCCCGGCCCGCTTCTTCGCCAACCTGCCGCACATCGTCATTGGCGGCTTCGCCGTCTATGTCGGCTTCCGGCTGGCCAGGCGCGTACACGACCACTTCGCCACGGCCTGACCAGGCATGTTCCTGTTCCGCTGGCTGAAGCGCATCATCAAGACGATCCTCTGGCTGATCGTCGTCGTCATCCTCATCCCGATCGCCGGGCTGAGCTACGGCTTCCTGACGACGTCGTCGCTCGACAAGACGCCGCTGCCCGGCATTGCCGACGGCGCCCCGCCCAAGGCGCTGGCCGACAAGGTCCGCGCCGAGATCCCCGGCTACCAGCGGCCGGAGGAATCGACCTTCCTGACCTATCCGGAATGGGCGATCGTCTACGCCGCGCGCGAATATGCCGGCTTCGTCGACAAGGACCAACCGAGCGGCTTCCCCTACTGGTCCTATATCGGCCGCTTCTGGCAGGACTACGCCATGGTGATCCGCGCCAGCGCTCCCTACAAGTTCAACTACGCCAACCACCAGATGCTGGTCATCATCGGCACCAGCCACTCGATCGAGCATATATTGCAGTGGGCCTATGAGAACACGGTCGGCCGCATCACCGAGGCGACGACGGCCAAGCGCACTGCCGCCGACATTTATCAGGCCAAGGTCGCGGCGGACTATGCCGCGTTTCTCGACCAGGTGCCCTGGTATCAGTTCCCGTATGCCGACAAGCGTGCCGGCCTGTTTGCCGTGCAGCCGGCGCCGGGCGACAGCTCGATCCGCACCAGCGAACGCAAGCTGGCGTTCGGCCTCGCCGACACCATCAAGCAGGGCTATGCCGACCTGATAAAAAAGGCCCTCGCTGCCACGATGGACCCCGCCTTGCTCGACATCCATGTCTGGGCCAAGGGACCCGTCGGCGAAGCCACGCGCAACGAGCCCGACACCTTGCTCGAACGCGACATGGGCGCTGACGGCACCATCTTCGTCACCAGGCGCTATCAGGTCTTCACCGAAATGATCCTGCGCCTGATCGACAAGGGCGTCTCCTTCGTCGAGATCGGCGGCAATGACGAGATCATGGCCACGGTGCTCTCCACCGATACGATCGCCGTTCCCGAAGGCATGCGCATCCTGTTCAGCTATCCGCTGCCGGCCGATCAATCCACGCGCCGCACCGGCATGATCGTTGCCGTGCGCAAGCTGCATCTCGTGCTGCCGGCGCTGATCAAGTCCGGCGCCAGGCTCGAACACGTCTACGATTACTGAGGCCTTTCGGTCACGCCCGGCCAAGATTACGCATTTCCTGGCCTCCGTCACGCCCATTCCACAATCGCGGCCAAATCCCGCCTTGTTCGCGCGCGAAGGAATGGGAAGAATGGAAGGGCTGCCGGGGGGCATCTCGAAGGGACAAGACCGTGATCAAGACCGCCCTTGTCGCCATGACCATTGTCGGCTGCGACTGCGACGCCAAGCTTTGCGAATATATCGGCGAGACGCCGGCCAAATGGTCGACCGTCGCCGAATGCGAAGCCGCGATGAAGAGCCAGATGCTGCACGAGCGCAATTTCAACTATCCGCTCGTCTCCGGCATTTGCCGCACGAAGGGTTCGTCGTCCTCCTCGCAGCTGGCCGCGACCGCATCGCGCCCGGAACTGAAGCCCGCCAGCCGCGTCGTCAGAACCGAAAGCCCGCTGCCGCCGGATCTCAGCCACCGGCCGAGCGTCTCGGTCGGTTCGCCGACGACCGCCATGGAAGCCGACGCCGCCCGGCCCGTTGCCTATGAACAGGTGGTCGATGGCGGAACCGGTGTGCTCTATCGCACCAAGAACGGCTACGCCGTGGTCAAGACCGATCTCGGCCGCGCCGCCTCGGCAACCGCCGACGCCGCGAAGCGCTCTGTGAACTGGCTGGCTGGCCTGATGCCGAAGGGGCTGTAGGCCCGCTGGCGTCTCGGTTCGACGACCGCGTGATCAGGCAGGCACATAGGTCAACCTGATCACGTCGTCGCCAATCAAATCGCTGGCCACAAAGCGAAGCGGCGGCCGGGGGCCGGCGAAGAATGGCTTGCCATGACCAAGCACGAACGGATGGAGGTAGAGTTGGTACGCATCGACAAGACCAAGGTCGGTCAGGCTTCGCGCCAGGCCTGGTCCAGAAACTGAAATCTCCCCGACGAGCTCAGCCTTAAGCCCGCGTATCACCGCCTCGACGTCATCCGCGACAAGTGTTGCGTTAGGGCCGGCCGACTTCAGAGAGCGCGACACAACCCACTTCGGTTGGCTTCGCCACGCCGCCGCGAATTCGTGCGCCTCCGCGCTCCATTCAGGACTGTCTTCGTCCCAATAGCGCATGACCTCGTACATGCCGCGACCGTACACACTGCCGCTCAAATTGCGCACTTGCTCTATCCAGTGACGAAAGATCGTCGGGCCCGACGGCATTTTCTGGTGGTCGACATAGCCGTCGAGTGACTGGTTCATTCTGAAAATGAGCTTCGCCATGCTGCAGGATCTCCAACCCAGGGTCTTCAGAATAACTTGAGCCGCCGTTACGCAAAACCCCAGCCGAAATCCAAACTGAGACACGATCCTAGTCCGGCCTGAACCTGACTTTCAGGCTCTGCCAGAACTTGTCGACAAGCGGCTTTTCGGTCGCTGCATCCTCGCCGGCAATGCGGGTGATGAACAGCAGCCCCCGATCGGCCAGGCCGAAGCCGACGATCTCGAAATCGGCGGTGTCGGTGCGTGTCTTCACCTCGGCCCGGATCCCGGTCAGTTCCTTGCCGTCGGCGAGTTTGCGCGTGGTCGGCCCCTGCGTCAGCTTGGCGCCCGCCTGCACCGATTCCCTGGTCATCTCCTGCAGCATCAATTGGTTGAGCGACACCGGATTCATGGCGCCATATTCCTGCACGACGACGATCGTGCCCAGCGCCGACGCCATCAGATACTGCGTGATGTCATCGCCGAGATCGGTCTTGGTCACCGAAATGCCGCTGGGATGGACGAAGGAGAAGTCGCTGCCTGAAAAGGTGGCGAAGTCGTTGCGCGCGAGCGTCACCTTGCTCTGCTTGCCGCCGGGCAGCGTCACATCGGCGCTCTCGCCGGGATCGATATCGACCGTCACGCCGTCGATGGTCAGCTTGAAGGCCTTGAGATCCTCGCCTCCGGCAGGGCCAGCGCACAGCGCGATGAGGATGAGTGCCGCCGCCGATACCATCCGCATGCCTGTTCTCCTGCTTCTTACGACACCCCGCTCAGCGCCTTGATGGCACGGTAGAAGGTCGAGGAAAACAGTTCCGTTGGGTCATACTGCCGCTTCGCCGCCAGGAAGGCCGGCAGTTCGGGATAGGAGGCCAGCAATTCCCTGGCCGTATAATGCAGCTGGTAAGGCAGGAAGAAGCGCCCGCCATGCTTGATCGTCACGTCGATCAGCGCCCGCGTCAGCGCCCGCATCCTGGCATTGCCGTCGGCATCGGTCGGCTGGTTGACGTAGAGCACCAGCGAATAGGCCGGCTCCGGCGCGTAGGTCAGCGCCACATCCTCCCTGTGGACGATGCGCACCGAAGCATTGAGCACCGGCAGCGTCTGGTTGCGCAGGATCTCGCGCGCTTCCGCGATGAATTCGACATAGGCGGCACGCGGAATAAAATATTCGTGCAGGATGTCGGTCTCTTCCATCTGATCGTTGAACAGATAGGGCACCGAATCGTGCATCGGGTTGTTGCGGGTGACGAGACAGGCCTCGCCCTCGGCCATG
>NZ_RZPW01001060.1:0-1639 GCF_003998455.1 Mesorhizobium sp. M7A.F.Ca.CA.001.08.2.1
CTATAGGGGGACTTCAACGCCATGACAAGCAAGCCCTTCTGTCAGCCGTCACGCCAATGCCGAGGTAGCCATGGAAAGCCAGACCATCGTCGAAGCCCTGCTGCTCGGCCTGCTGGAGGGGCTGACCGAGTTCATCCCGGTGTCCTCGACCGGCCATATCCTGCTCGCTGGCCATTTCCTCGGCTTCCACTCGACCGGCAAGGCCTTCGAGATCCTGATCCAGCTCGGCGCCATCCTGGCGATCCTCAGCGTTTATTTCCGCCGTCTCTGGAAAATGCTGCTCGAACTGCCGCACGACCGACTGACCAGGCATTTCGTCATCGGCATCCTCATCGCCTTCCTGCCGGCGGCATTCATCGGCGCGCTGGCGCATGATTTCATCAAGACGGTGCTGTTCGAATCGCCAAGGCTGATCTGCATCATGCTGATCATCGGCGGCGTCGTGCTGCTGGTGGTCGACCGCATGAACCTCAAGCCTGTTTATCGCGACGTCGAGCGCTTCCCGACCCGGCTTTACCTGCAGATCGGGCTTTTCCAGTGCCTGTCGCTCATTCCCGGCACATCGCGTTCGGGCTCGACCATCGTCGGCGCCCTGCTTTTGGGCGTCGACAAGCGCGCGGCCGCTGAATTTTCCTTCTTCCTTGCAATCCCGACCATGGTCGGCGCCTTCGCCTTCGACCTGTTCAAGAACCGCAACGTGCTGAGCAGCGCCGACCTGCCGATCATCGCCGTCGGCTTCGTCGCCGCCTTTGTCACGGCGCTCATCGTCGTGCGCTTCCTGCTCGATTACGTCTCGCGCAAAGGTTACTCGCTATTCGGCTGGTGGCGGCTGGTGGTGGGCGGTGTCGGGTTGGTGGCGTTGATGATCTGGGGGTGAGGAGTGTTCCGCGTAGCGGCCCTCACGCTTCGTCCCACGGGCTCCGCCCGTGGATGACGAATGAAGGAGGGCTGCCCCCTCTAACTCTTCCCATAAAACGCGTTCTCGACATGCACCGGCCAGCGCCAGGGCAGCACGGCGACCATGTCGAAGCGCATCGACAGCCTGCCGTAGTCCGCTTGGCGCGACAGCCAGATGTCGGCCGCGCCTTCTATTCGACGTTCCGATTCGTGGCCGATCGCCTCCATGGCTTCCATCAGCGACCGGCGCGCCTTGACCTCGACGAACAGCACCAGATCGCCGCGCCGCGCGATCAGGTCGATCTCGCCGAAGCGCGTGCGGTGGCGGCGGGCGAGAATGCGATAGCCTTTCAGCATCAGCGCTACCGACGCCAGCCATTCGCCGCGATGGCCGCGCCGATAGGCTTTCTGGCGGCTGGCGCTCGGGCGTTCAGCCACCGCCGCTTTCTCCCGAAGCATCCTTGAGCTCCAGCAATCGCCGATAGAGCGCCTGTTTCTGGCCGCCGGTCATCTTCGCGGCTTCCGCCGCCGCCTTGGAGGCCGGCATTTCGGCGGCAAGCGACAGAAGCAGACGGTCGATGTCGGCGGGTTCGTCGACCCTGGCCTCGGCCGGAGCGACGCAGACGACGATCTCGCCCTTCGGCGTATCGGCCGCGGCATAGTGGTCGGCCAGCGCCTGCAGCGTGCCGGTTCGCATCTCCTCGAAGGGCTTGGTCAATTCCCTGCCGATCGCGGCCTTGCG
>NZ_RZPW01001061.1:0-1638 GCF_003998455.1 Mesorhizobium sp. M7A.F.Ca.CA.001.08.2.1
GGCGACGCTGTCGGACAGCGACGAGCGGGCGCCCTCGACCGCCGACAAGGTTTCGGCGGTGCGGTTGGCGAGCGCGTCGACAAGTGCGGCATTCTCGCTGCGCAGCTTCTCGGTGGCGCGTTCTGTGACCTCTTCCATGCTCTTTTGCAGTTCCGAGCCGCCCTGGGCGAAGCGCTCGACCAGGGGCCGTGCGGTTTCGTCGAGGATCTTCGACATTTCGGCCGAACGCGCCGCGAGCATGGTGTTGAGTTCGCGGGTGTTGGCGCCGATCGTCTTGGCGGCATCGTTGGTGCTCTGGCCGATATGCTGGCCAACCGCGGTGAAGGTCTCGGCGATCACATTGGCGCGCGAGACGAGTTGCGCCTCGGCGTTCGACACCTGCTCGTTGAGCTTCTGGCCCATCGTCTCGGCCGTAAAGGCGAGGCGGTTCTCGACGCCCGAGACCTGCTCTTCGACACGGGCTGCCGCGGCTGCCGCGCTCGAGGCGAGCCGCTCGTCGGCGCCGGCAAGCGCCTGCTCGATTTCGCGGGCATGCACGGCCATTTCCTGGCCGGTCCGCCTTGCGCGTTCGGCGACCCTTTGCTCGGTATCGGCAAAGGCACCGACGATCGTCTGGGCATGCTCGCCGATCGTGGTGGTGCTGCTGGCGATGCGCGACACCAGACGCTGATCCGCGTCGTCGAAGATACGGCCGATTTCCGAGGCGCGGCTCGACAGCGCTTCCGAACCCTCGGCGATGCGCGAGACGAGCTGCTGGTCGGCGGCATCGAAGATGCGGCCAAGGTCCGATGCGCGTGCGGCAAGCGCTTCGGCCGATTCGCCGATCCGCATGCCGAGCCGCTGGTCGGCGCCTTCGAAGTTGCGCAGGATGTCGCCGGCGCGCGCGGCCAGCGACTGGGCCGTTTCGATGGCGCGGGCGACCAGCTTCTGGTCGGCGGCATCGAACGTGCCTGCAATTTCGCTTGCACGAGCTGCCAGATGGTCGGCGGTGTCCTGAGCCCGGGCGGTCAGCTGATCTGCGGTTTCCTGGGCGCGGGCGGCAAGCTTCTGGTCTGCCGCTTCGAAGGTGCCGGCGATCTGATTTGCGCGAGCGGCCAGCTGATCGGCGGTTTCATGGGCACGGGCCAGCAGCGAGCTGGACGTGTCGTCCGCGCGGGCAAGCAAGGCGTTCGACGTATCTTCTGCACGGGCGTGCAGGCGACGGTCGGCCTCCTCGAAGGTGCGGGCGATGTCTTCGGCCCGCGCCAGCAGGGCGGCGGAGGTCTGCTCGGCGCGCTCGGCGATCTTGCGGTCGGCGTCGCTGAACGCGGCACCGGCCTGCTCGTGCAGGGTGCTGGTGACTTCCAGCACCTTTTCGCGCAGGGCGCCGGCGACAAACACGGCGCTCTTCTCGAGCACGGCGCGGACGTTGTCGACGCCTGTCGAGAGCGCACGTTCCATGGTGCCGGCGCGCTCCTCGATGATGCCGGTCTGGCGACTGAACGCCTGCTCGATCTTCTCGACATCGGCAGCGATCGCGTCGGAAATGCCGGTGCTTCTGGCAGCGATCTGGTCGATATGGCCCGACAGCGAGCGGTCAACGTCCTTGCGGGTCTCGGCGAGCTTGCCGAGATCGTCTTCCAGCGCGCGGGTCAACAT
>NZ_RZPW01001062.1:0-1633 GCF_003998455.1 Mesorhizobium sp. M7A.F.Ca.CA.001.08.2.1
CATGAAGAAGGCGATGCCGGCGCCGGTGCCCAGCAGCACGGCCGCGCCGACGACATGCAGGAACTTGAGCATGAAGTAGGTCATCAGCGTTCCTCCAGGACCGCCAGCGCGACAAAATGCAGAACCAGGATCGGCAGGATCTTCAGGAATGGGCCGAGCGGCTCGTTCCACAGTTCTGGTCGCAGCATGGTCCCCACGATCGCATAGAAAAGAGCCACCGCAATCGCCCCGAACAGCCCCAGCCGACTGGTCGGTCGCCAGGCGATCAACGCGCCGACCGCCATGTCGGCCAGCGCTCCGGCGATGACTGCCGGTTCCGCCAGCGGACCGATGGCCGTGCCGACCAGCAAGTCGACCCCGCGGCGCCAGCCGGTGGTCAGGGAAATGATGCCGGTCATGATCCAGAAGAAGGGCAGGACAGTAAAGATCGCCGGCTTGACGAAATAGAGACGGGCGAACCATCGCTCCTGCACCGTCGCGGGATTGAGCTTTAGCGCCGCTTCGAGGCTGGATGGTTGGATCCCTGTCGCTGTGATCCACGCCTGCGGGTCGCCGACAGCGCCCCGCACGATTTCCTTGGCCGCATTGCTGCGCATCGGCGGGCGCCAGCCGAGCAGAGCCGCCGCATCGCCGACCCGGTACAGGCCGGCCGCGACGCTACCGGGCAGAGTGAACTCTCCAGCCGGTCTCGACCCGAGCCAGCGGCGGTAGAGGCCGACCACCTTCCTCATCGGCAGCGCTTCAGGTCCGGCAAGGTCAAGCGCAAGGTGCGATGCGCTATCGGGCCGGAGAAAATGCAGGACAGTGGCGATCACGTCATCCAACTGTACGACCTGAAGCCGACCCGTGCTGGGCATCACCGGCAACAGTGGCAATGCGGCCAGTCCGCGAAACAGCGCACTGGCGCCGAACGCCGGCCGGCCCAGCACGACCGACGGGCGCAGGATGACCCAGTCCAAATCGCGCGCCATCAACGCCTGGTCGCCAGCCAGCTTGGTGGCCGAGAAGGCGGACGGCTGCAGCCGATCGACCCCGATTGCCGAGAAGTGAATGACTTTTCTCACGCCCGCCTGCTCACAGGCGGCAAAGAGTGCCGATGCGCCACCCGCATGCACACCGCCAGTGCTTTCTTGCGCGCTGTCCTGCAGCACACCGGCGCAGTTGACGACCGCGTCGATGCCTATCAGATGCGGGCTCCAGTCCTGCGTCTGCAGCGCCTTTGCCATGTCGAGCAAGACAGGCGGCAAGCCTCTGAAGGGCGCGGCGCCGGCACGATGCAGTACGCGAACGATTTCATATCCATCGGCGGCCAGGCGCGCACAAAGAGAAGCTCCGATCAGACCCGACGCGCCGGTGACGAGGACCCTCACCTGGCACCTGAAAACTGCAGTGACAGTCGCGCCTCATCCTGTCTGCACGCGGAGCCGGACGAAACAGCGGTGTCGCTGCGATCGGGCCGCACGATCGAGCGATTCCGCGCGCCTCGCCGAGGGCAGATGGAAGCGAGCGTCGCGGCGCTGCTGGCGCGTCCGGCCAGAGCTCCGACAGTTTCGAGCAACGATATCGAGCGGAAGCTCGGGTTGATTGTTCCTTTGGTTTCTACCATGGGCGCTGATCCCAAGCTGCCACGGAT
>NZ_RZPW01001063.1:0-1614 GCF_003998455.1 Mesorhizobium sp. M7A.F.Ca.CA.001.08.2.1
CCATAGGAGCGGATCCGTTCCAGCTTGGCCGCCGGGCTCACTTCGGGAACGAAGATGGTCGCCTTGTGGCCAAGCCGCATGGCGGCATAGGCGACGGCCGCGCCATGGTTGCCGCCCGATGCTGCGACGACACCGGCCTTTGGGACCGCACGCTCCAGCAGGTTGGTGAAGGCGCCGCGCGCCTTGAACGAGCCGGAATGCTGCAGGCATTCGAGCTTCAGGTCGACGGCCAGCGGCGGCCGATCGAAGTCGGCCATGTCGACGCGCAGCACCGGCGTGTGCCTGATATAGGGGCGGATGCGCGGTTCCATCGCGGCAATGCGCTCGCGTGTGACGGTGATGCCGTTCGTCATGATTGCTCCCTGTGACGGGTCGGTGTGTTTCCGGCGCTTCTATGCAAGCCAGTCGGGCACGGAATCCAGCCCGATCAGGTCGTCATAGGTCAGGCGTGGGCGCACGACGTGGAACCGGTCGCCGTCGACCAGCACTTCCGGAACCAGCAAGCGGGTGTTGTAGGTACCGGCCTGCACCGCGCCATAGGCGCCCGCGGTGGAGACGGCAATCAGGTCGCCGGCCTTCAGCCTGGGCAGATCGCGGTCCAGGCCGATATAATCGCCGGTCTCGCAGACCGGGCCGACGACGTCGACCATCATGCGCGGCGTGTCCGCCGGCGGCTGCACGACCGGACGGATATCGTGGAAGGCATCGTAGAGCGTCGGCCGGATGAGATCGTTCATGGCGGCGTCGACGACGAGGAAGTTCTTGGCGTCGCCTTCCTTTACGAAGATCACTTCCGAGACGAGGATACCGGCATTGCCTACGATCAGCCGGCCCGGCTCGAACATTACCTTCAGCCCGAGCTTGGTGACATGCTTCCTGACGATCTGGGCATAGGCATCGGGCAGCGGCGGCGGGTTGTTGTCGACGCGATAGGGGATGCCGAGGCCGCCGCCGAGGTCGATATGCTCGATGGCATGGCCGTCCGCCCGCAGCGCGCCGACCAGATCGACAAGCAGGGCGAAGGCGTCGTCGAAGGGCTGCAGCTCGGTGATCTGGCTGCCGATATGGGTGTCGATGCCGGTGATCCTGATGCCGGGAAGCGTTGCCGCGCGGGCATAGACCTGCCGCGCCCGCTGCCACGGGATGCCGAATTTGTTCTCGGCCTTGCCGGTGGAGATCTTCTTGTGGGTCCTGGCGTCGACATCGGGATTGATGCGCAGCGAGATCGGCGCCACCTTGCCAAGGGCAACGGCTCGCGCCGACAACAGCTCAAGTTCAGGCTCGGACTCGACGTTGAAGCAGAGAATGCCGGCGGCAAGGGCAAAGTCCATTTCGCGCGCAGTCTTGCCGACGCCCGAAAACAGGATCTTGCCGGCCGGAATGCCGGCGGCCAGCGCCCGGCGCAATTCACCTTCCGAAACCACGTCGGCGCCGGCGCCGAGCTTCGCCAGCGTCCGCAGGACGGCCTGGTTGGAATTGGCCTTCATGGCGTAGCAGACCAGCGTGTCGAGCCCGGCAAAGGACTGGGCAAACACCCGGTAGTGCCTGGTCAGGGTGGCCGTCGAGTAGCAGTAGAATGGCGTGCCGACCTGCGCGGCGATATCTGGTATCGCC
>NZ_RZPW01001064.1:0-1613 GCF_003998455.1 Mesorhizobium sp. M7A.F.Ca.CA.001.08.2.1
GCGGTGCGGAACGCCCAGGCATCGCCGACACGCACCAGATTGACGCCGCGCCGCGCATAGATCTGCTGCAGCTCGGCCATGGCCAGGGCGATGTTGATGCCGTCCGGCAGGCGTGCCGCAAGCTGCTTTTCGCTGACGGGTTCGGCGCTGGCGAACACGATCGCCTCGGCCATGCGCACAGCCTCGGCCAGATGCAGCCGTTCGGCCGGGTTTTGTAGCTGCTGCTCGGCCGGATCCTGGGAAGGCGGGCCCTCTTCGGGTTCATCGCCGATCTTGAACGGGACAACCGAAGCGTTGGCGCGTTCGCTCATGATGCCACCTCGACTGCCTTGATTGTCTGCGTTCGGCCGCGCAGGTAGATCGGCGCGAACGTCTGATCCTGCCGCACATCCATCTTGCCTTCGCGCACCAGTTCCAGCGTGGCAGCGAACGAGCTCGCGATCGCCGTGCGCCGCTCCTCGGGACTGGTCATGTACGCGATCAGAAAACTCTCCATCGTCGTCCAGTCGCTCACGGCTCCCACAAGGCGGGTCAGGATGTCGCGCGCGTCCTTGAGCGACCAGACACCGCGCCTGGCGATGGTCACATTGTTGATCGCCTGCTTCTGGCGCTGCTGGGCATAGGCGGTCAAGAGATCGTAGAGCGAGGCAGAATAGGCGTTGCGCTTTTCGATGATGACCATTTCCGGCATGCCGCGCGCGAACACGTCGCGGCCGAGCCGGTTGCGGTTGACCAGACGCGCCGAGGCGTCGCGCATGGCTTCCAGCCGCTTCAGTCGGAACTGCAGCACCGCCGCCAGTTCCTCGCCGCTTTCGCCCTCGTCGCCTGGCTGCTTGGGGATCAGGAGCTTGGACTTGAGGAAGGCCAGCCATGCCGCCATCACCAGATAGTCGGCGGCAAGCTCCAGCCTGAGCGCCCTCGCCGTCTCGACAAAGGTCAGATATTGCTCGACCAGCGCCAGGATCGAAATGCGCGCCAGATCGACTTTCTGGGTGCGGGCAAGATGCAGCAGAAGATCGAGCGGACCTTCGAAGCCGGCCACGTCGACGACCAGCGACGGGTCGCCGGTGACGCGTGAATCGTCATTTTCGGCCCAGAGACGGTCCATCGGTGCGGCCTTCGCGGCCTTGCTTTCCAATGTCTCCGCCACTGCCTGTCACTTTCCCTTGCTATGCCACCGCATCGAAGTAGGTGGCGAATTCGGCGCGTATTTCGGTTTCTTCGACCGTGTCACGGTCCTTTATATAGGTCAGCGCCCGCTTGGCGCGCTCCAGCGACGTGCCCTCAAGCCCCGTGGTGCGCGATGCGATGCCGGCCATCTCCTCGAAAACGCCGTTGCAGTGAAGGACCAGATCGCAGCCCGCCGCAAGGATCGAGGCCGCCTTTGTCGGGAAATCCCCAGAAAGTGCCTTCATCGATGTGTCGTCGCTCATCAGCAGTCCGTCGAAGCCGATTTCGCGCCGGATGATCTCGTCGATGACCTTGCCGGAGGTGGTCGCCGGATTGTTAGGGTCGATCGCGCTGTAGACGACATGCGCAGTCATCGCCATCGGCAGATGGCTAAGCTCCTTGAACGGGGCGAAATCATGCCGCTGCAGATCACTGAGCGAGGC
>NZ_RZPW01001065.1:0-1613 GCF_003998455.1 Mesorhizobium sp. M7A.F.Ca.CA.001.08.2.1
GACGCAATCCTCCCCCATCTCGTCATAGAGATGCAGGATCACTTCGGTGTCGCTGGTTGTCCGGAAATGGCGGCCTTTCGCGCGAAGCTGCTCGCGCAGTTCCACATAGTTGAAGATCTCGCCGTTGAAGGCGATCGTCAGATCGCCCGTCGCATCGGACATCGGCTGCTGGCCGTCCCCGAGACCGACGATGGACAGCCGCGCATGGCCGAGGCCGGCCGCCTTTGTGGTGAAGAACCCCTGCTCATCGGGGCCGCGATGCGCAATGGCAGCCGTCATCCTTTCAAGGAGCGCCCTCCCATCCCGGACAGTGCCGAAATAGCCGCTAAAACCGCACATGCCGAGATATTTCCAAGTCCACCAGCGCGGCCCGGACTATAGCCGCCAAGATATCGGTAGGTGTTAAATATTTGGGACTATTCATGAGAATGGTAAATTTTGAGCGGCCGCCGACGGCTGATTCCTTGCGTGAGCATTGGATCTGCCGCGAGATGAGGGCAATGAAGCTTTTGGCGTCGTGTTCGCATGATGTTCACGGGGTCTGAGGGGCAGGCCCTCATCGCCTTCTGTCGAGGGCTAGGTCTGGGACTTCTCAAGGTCTGTCGTTGTCGGGGAAAGTGGTCCGCGCGGCAGAATGAAATCTACGACGGTGCCATTGCCGGAATTGAGGCAGGCGTGGCCGCATGCCGCCTTGGCGTAACGGCAAGCGATCTGTACAAGGCAGTCCTCGATGTTCTTGACGGCCGCGGAATTTTTTGCGGCTACCCAATCTATGGCCATTCCTTCGGACTGGGCTGGGGCGGACCATGGTTAGTGCCAGATAACAGCTTCAAGGTTGGAGCCGGGATGGCCATCGCCGTCGAGTGCATGGCGGGCCGCGAAGACGTCGGCTATGTCAAGTTCGAGCACAATTGTCCATCCTGATCGCACCGAGCTCATTTCCACCTGTCCGGCGAGGCTCTGAAGACTTGCCCTCAAACGCATGCCCAAAACACAGCTGGTATTGGTAGCAATCCGAGCGGACCAGGCGAGGCTGCCTCACTGCCGGGTAGCGAGAGAACCCACTTGGTGAACTCACGCGTGCGCCTGACATTCCGGGCACCGTGGACACGCGTCAAGCCGAGAGGATACTGCGCGAGCGATATCGAGTCCATGTCAAGTACCGCAATGTAGAGAACGTCGCGACTGCGCGTTTCTTTCCAGTTTTACATGCACGAGGACGAACCAGATATTGTTGCCGAAGGTCGAAACCAGCCGTCGCTGACACTCATGGGAGTATGGCGGTCCCGAACAGGATGCCGTGACGCCCGACCGTGGTGATCGGGTCCGGCAGCTTCCACATGGCGGGTCTTTCTTCTCGATGCGAGCGACCTGGCGCCAGGCACAATCCCATTGTCCTTCCTCACCCTCGCAGCGGTTGCCGGCTGGCGGCAGCAATGCGCCTGATCTCGGAGTTCGGCAAACTTTACCTTCGCCCGAAAGCGGACGGTCTGCCAAAGGTAACATGACTGCGTTGCTGGACGACGGGCCTGATCCAGCAATGACCCCGTATGTCAGGTTCCAACAGTATGGGAGGTTGTCCTGTCGATTATCATTGCCGTCGTCCTTCTTAC
>NZ_RZPW01001066.1:0-1603 GCF_003998455.1 Mesorhizobium sp. M7A.F.Ca.CA.001.08.2.1
GAATGATCCCCCAATGACCGAAACCGATCTCGTTCCCGTCTTCGACGGCCACAACGATACGTTGCTCAGACTCCATCAGTCGAAAGACACGGACGTCGAAAAACTGTTCATCGAGGGGAAATCGGGCGGCCATATCGACCTGCCACGCGCGAAAGCCGGCGGCTTCGCCGGGGGCATGTTCGCCATCTTTCCGCCGCCTGTCGAGAAATCCAGGCGCGGCGCCGTGCCCCTGGCGCCGGGCGCCGCCGAACCGCTGCCGCCCGAGGTTCCGCGCAATGAGGCGCTGACCTCGACCATCGCGATGGCCTCGATCCTGTTCAGGCTGGAACGGGCCGGAGCGCTCACCGTCTGCCGCAGCGCCGGCGATGTGCGCAATGCCATGGCGCAAGGGTCGATCGCCGCGGTGTTCCACATCGAAGGGGTCGAGGCGATCGATCCCGAGCTCACCATGCTCGACGTGCTGCATGAAGCCGGCCTGCGCTCGCTCGGCATCGTCTGGAGCCGTCCGAACGCCTTTGGCCACGGCGTGCCGTTCCGCTTCCCGTCTTCGCCCGACACCGGCCCTGGCCTGACCGATGCCGGCAAGGCGCTGGTCAAGGCCTGCAACCAGTTGAAGATCATGATCGACCTGTCGCATCTCAACGAGAAGGGCTTTCGCGATGTCGCCGCACTCAGCGATGCGCCGCTGGTGGCGACCCATTCCAACGTGCACGCGATCTGCGGCCATTCGCGTAACTTGACCGACTGGCAGCTCGGCGCGATCCGCGAAACCGGCGGCATGGTCGGGCTGAACTTCGCAACCGGCTTCCTGCGCGAGGACGGTCGCATGAATGCCGACACCAGCCTCGATATCATGGTGCGCCATATCGATTCGCTGCTGCAGGCGCTGGGTGAGGACGGCGTTGGTCTTGGCTCCGATTTCGACGGCGCCATGATCCCGGCCGTCATCGGCGATGTCGCCGGCCTGCCGAAGCTGATCGATGCATTGGCGGCACGCGGTTTCGGCCGCGCGCTGATCGAAAAAATCGCCTATCGCAACTGGCTCAATATGCTCGAGAAAACGATAGGTTAGAGACAGCCTGCGGCATGGTGTGTTCGGCCCGCCGGCATATGTCGACAAGGACATAGTTCGTCGGTGGAAGCCGGATACGATTGGGTGGATAGCCGGCAATGCTGAAGACCTTCACGGATGAGGGCGGCGAATTCGAGCGAACCGATGTCGTCATCGTCGGTGCGGGTTTCACCGGCCTGTCGGCGGCGCTTGAGATGAAGAAGGCCGGCATCGATTTCATCCTGCTCGAAGCACGCGACCGCGTCGGCGGACGCGTCGAGTCCCGACTGAACGGACTTGGCGAACGCATCGATAGTGGTGGCCAGTTCCTGTGCGAGGACATGCCGGAATTGATGGCCATGGTCGAGGCGCGCGGCAAGACGCTGGTTGAAACCTATGTCGATGGCGACTTCATCACCCAGCCGACGATGTCCGCACAACGAGCTGAGCGGACCTATCATGCCGCGATGGCGATCCGCGAGCGCATGAACGGGATCGATCCGGACGATGCCTCGATTGCCGGACTGACCGTCGCCGACTGGCTTGCCTGCC
>NZ_RZPW01001067.1:0-1598 GCF_003998455.1 Mesorhizobium sp. M7A.F.Ca.CA.001.08.2.1
AGCGATGGGGTGGGATTGTCGATCTCCAAAGACCGCCTCTAGCGAGAGCCCTACCGGAACAGCAGCGGCGGCCAGGGCGACCGGCAGGACCTTCAGGATGAAAAGAGACATGGCTTTTGTCCTTGCCCGGACAGCGGCGCCGTCCGGGCATTTTCGAGTGCCGTCAGTTGGTGGCTATGGGTTTGGGCGCCTCGACCTGCGTCATCAGGTCGGCATCCCACTCGCCTTCGACCATGAAGTGAGCGGTCGCTCCGAGTTCCACGGCCTCAATCAGATTGTGATTCACGTAGGCGTAGACACCTGGCTGCAGGAACGTATACAGCGCCGAGCCCGCCGAGCCGCCACGGATGAACCAGGTTTCCAGGTCCTTGGCCGGCGGGTTGGCGAATTTGCCCTGTTCCCAGACATAGTCGCCGTGACCGCCTATCAGATGCGGCCGGGTATCGCGGTTGGCCTGTGAATGGACGATCAACACGGTCTCGCCGACTTTCGCCTTCATGGCGTTGTCGCCGGTCAGGGAACCTACCTTGCCGTTGAACAAGACATGCGTCGGGATCAGCCCGCGCATGACCTTGACGATGTCATCGTAACCGTCGCCAGCAGATTCGTAGCTCTTGAAATTGCCCTTCTCGTCGCGCGGAATATAGAAGTCGTTCTCGCCGATGTAGAAGATCTTGTCGTATCTGGCCGGCTCGCCCTTGTCGTTCCTGAGCCCATCGCGCGGCAACACCATGATTGCGCCGCTCATGCCGGAGACGACATGCCAAGGGATCATCGCGCCACCAGGTGCGCAGTGGTAGACGAACGTTCCCGTCCGCGTCGCCTTGAAGCGCAAGGTCACCTGTTCGCCGGGATTGATCAGCGTGAGACCGCCACCACCCAGAGCGCCAGTCGCGGCGTGGAAGTCGATGTTGTGGGCGAGTGAGTTGGTGTCGGGATTGATGAGCGTCAGCTCGAGATAGTCGTCCTGATGAACGACCATCAGCGGGCCGGGGATCGAGCCGTTGTAGGTCATCGCATTGAGCGTCGTGCCGTCGGCGTCGATGACAAGAGGCTTTTCCTCGATCGTGATGGTGAACTCGACGATCTTGGGTCCACCCTTGGCGACCTGATCGTGCGGATGGACGAACGGCGGTGCCACGAGCTTGATCTTTTCGCGGGCGAGCCCTCGAATGTCCGCCTTTGTCACAGGTGCCGAAAATGCAGGTAGTGCTGCCACGGCGGCAGCGCCGATCGCTGCCCCGAACAGAGCTTCACGTCGCGTGATCATGTCAGTCTCCTATCTCTCAACCGTTGCGGATGAGCAGAACCTAGCTGACCTGACGCAGCGTTTCTTTGCGCTGGCGCAAATTGGTGGAGTTCATTTTGGAGACCTAAGATTCTCGGACACCGATCTGGCGCGTCATAGTCAAGGTGGAGACGGTCGTGGTCCGGTTATTTTGCCAGCACTTCGCTATCTGCCGATCTTGTCTTCCCGATCGATAAGGATCCGCTCGGCGGCGCCGTCGAGATCTTCGTACTGGCCACTCTTCAAAGCCCACAGGAACCCCCCCAGGCCAAGCGCGCCAAGAAAGAGGGCCACAGGTATGAGGTAGGCA
>NZ_RZPW01001068.1:0-1597 GCF_003998455.1 Mesorhizobium sp. M7A.F.Ca.CA.001.08.2.1
GTTCCATCGAACGTGCTCCTGCAATCTGCCAGCCGATAAACTGCCACAGATGCCGCCACTTGACAAAGTGCGTTGTGGACGAGGCCTCAATGCCTGGTTCAGCCAGCTTCCTCGTATTGTGGAAGTCTTGCACCACCGGCTGCAAACAACAGCGGAATTGCGCGCCCTGCGCGATGCATTTCTCATACGGATTGACAATTGCGCCACGGAGTTCGGTACTCATGGCGGTGTTCAGCTTCTGTTAATTTTGGAGCACTCGTTGAATTGTGGTAAAGTGCACCGGTGTGATAACGTAAGGTCACATAAGGTTTGAGGGCCTTCGCTGGGGGTTGGTGTGATTGATCTCGCACTCTGGCTTTCTTCGCTAGACGGTGAGAATCCGTCCGGGGAAGATTTGCGCAACGACCCGGCTTTCCATGAGTTGGAGCGCCTGACCGAAGCCCAACTCAAGGTCGTCCACGACGGCAACAATAAGGCCGGCTCGCAAAGCACGATTCCAGTCGACTGGCCCGCTGTGCTCGCAAAGGCGGAGGAATTGCGCGCGCATGGCAGGGACTTGCGCCTGCTTGTCATCGTCACGCGCGCGCTGGCCAATGAAGACGGGCTGGCCGGATTGGCGCAAGGTCTGACGCTGATCGCGCAGACCTTCGATCAGCATTGGGACACCATGCATCCGGCTATGCGGCCCAACGCTTCGCCGCGCGATGCCGCCTTGCGCCGTATCAACGCGCTGATCGACCTGCAGAATGGTCAGGACGGGTTGTTGGCGAATCTGCGGCAAATGACGTTCTTCGCGCCGCGCGCAATCGGCCCGGTTCAGGGCAAGGACCTGGAGAAGGGTGCGCTCGACGATCGCGTCATGCTCCAGGAAGCCGCCTCGGGGCTGAATGCGGCGGAAAAAGCGCAGCTGGTCAGTGCGCACGGACAACTCTTGAATCGGGTGCGTGCCGCATGTGCGGCACAGATCGATCAGGCCAATGCGGAGATGGTCCAGCTCATCGCCGACGCCCGGGCGACGATCACGGCACTGGATGCGCTCGAGACTGCGCTCAACGCTCGTCTCGAGGGCAGCGGCACTCCCGTTCCGGACTTAAAACGGTTCCTGCAGCGTTTGCTGACGACACTTGAACGGAATTCAGCGGCCGGCGCGGTGACGAATGGCGCAGCCACGCAGGCGGTGCCGACGGAACTGGCAACGCCTGCTCGAAACGGTCATGGAGCCGATGCTATGGCAAGTATGGCAAGCTATGCGGACTCGAGCACGGGACTCCCCGACCGGATCTCCTCGCGCGACGACGTGGTGAAATGCCTCGACCTGGTCGTCGCCTTCTATGACCGTACCGAACCGTCGAGCCCAATTCCGCACCTGGCTCGGCGGGTCCGTCGGATGGTGCACATGGATTTCGTTGAACTGATGGAAGATCTCGCCCCTTCGGGGCTGAAGGAGTTCAGGCTGCTGGCCGGCGTTCCCGATGCCAAGAAGACGGCTCAGAAGGATGAAAGGTAACAACACATGCCAGCCGAAAGCAAAGCCAAGGTCATCGAACGAAATCGCGCGCCGCGGGTGCAGATCGCCTACGATGTGGAAACCTACGGC
>NZ_RZPW01001069.1:0-1595 GCF_003998455.1 Mesorhizobium sp. M7A.F.Ca.CA.001.08.2.1
AATCGACACCAGGGAGATCGACTTCAACGATGCCGATTTTTCCGTCGCGCTGTCGACCGGCTTCAACCTGAAGATGTCGGCTGCGACCACCGTCAACGGCGAAGTTCGCGGCAAGGTGTCATCGGACAGTTCCACCATCGGCGCCAAGCTCGGACTGAAGATCGCCTTCTAACCAAGACGATGAACCCGAGATTTGCATCGCTCGGGAGTGGTGCACCGCACCACGCGAGATGCTCGCCAAGCGACAGCAAGTGTTCTATGCTCCTCGCTGAGAAATCGTGAACTGCTCTAGGCAGGGGGTTCCATGTTCGAAGTCGTGGGAGTCTGGTGGAAAACACGGGCAAGAGGCTGGCTCGTTATAAACGCGCTTGGCTTGGTCGTTGCGTTGTTGGTGTTGATTTGGCCCGGACTGGGAACTGCGAAGGCAGAGACGAACTGGACGCTGGACTCGACCGCTTCGGTCCTGACCTACCAATCGGTCAAGAAGAACACGATCGTCGAAACCAACAAGATCAGGAATATTTCCGGTAGCCTCACCTCGGCGGGTGATGCGAAAGTCACCTTCGACCTCAATTCGGTCGATACAGGGGTTGACCTTCGCAACGTCCGCATGCGGTTCCTTTTCTTCGAGACATTCAAGTTTCCCTCCGCCGAACTGACCGCGAAGGTAGATCCCGCCGCATTTGCCGACCTGGCGACCAAGCGACGTGTGAAGGCGGTTCTTCCGTTCCGTCTCAGCCTGCACGGGGTCGACAAGGATCTTCAAGCCAACATCGTGGTCACCATGATCAGCGACACCATGGTGTCGGTCGCTTCGGAGGCTCCTGTCGCCGTGCATGTGGAAGACTTCGGATTGCTGCCGAACGTGGATAAACTCCAGCAGGCGGCCAACGTGACCAATATTGTTCCCACGGCATCGGTTTCATTCGATTTCGTTTTCGTCGCTGACGGCAGCAAGCCGGCTGTTGTCCAACCGGTTGCGGCGAGCACTGCCGATGTCGGGCCTGTCACCACCGATGCGGCGAAGACCAGCTTCAGCGACGAGGAGTGCCTCAACAGGTTCGCGGTGCTGTCGCGCACCGGAGCCATCTACTTTAGAACGGCGAGCGCGCGGCTCGATAGCCAAAGCCGGCCGCTGCTTGCTGCGGTCGTCGGCGTCGTGGGCAAGTGCCCGGGCCTGAAGGTCGAGGTTTCTGGACACACCGATTCCGACGGGTCGCCCATCGAGAACAAGCGCCTGTCGGAGCGAAGGGCCCAGGCGGTTGCCGACGCCATAGTTGCCGCTGGCATTCCGCGCACCCAGATCGCGGCGACTGGCTATGGCGAGGAGCGCCCGGTTGCCGACAACGACACGCCGAAGAACAAGGCGCTCAATCGGCGGATCGAGTTTTCCGCCACTAAGCTCGTCAACTGAGGGACGCCCTGTTGTCCCGGGTGGGTTTTGATCGTATCGGCCATTGCGGTGGACTTGTGGGCGCCATTGCGCTTGTAGCGCTGGCACTGCTTTTGACTTTGTCGGCCGCCAGTGCTGAACGCCGTGTTGCGTTGGTCCTTGGCAACTCCCAATATGAGCATGCGCCGGCGCTGACCAATCC
>NZ_RZPW01000106.1:0-11605 GCF_003998455.1 Mesorhizobium sp. M7A.F.Ca.CA.001.08.2.1
AAACCCGCCTGTGCGGCGGGTCATCGGCGCAAGTCAACGCCATACCGGAATTATTAGCATAGCTGCCCTCACATGTCAATGAAAAGCGACCCGACTGACTGTCGTCCGGCCCTCCGTTGACCTGAGTTTGGAGTCTGCAAATTCGCGTATGGCGATTGCGATCCAGCCATGCGCATTCTATCTCTGAAAAGCCCCTCGGGAGAGGACCAGCCCGGAGGAGGGTTCTGATGTTTCGCTTCGTCTTTCGTCTTGCCGCAATGATCGCGCTGTCGATTTCCGTCATCATGGCGGTGCTCGACGCG
The DNA here is from genome assembly GCF_003998455.1 of Mesorhizobium sp. M7A.F.Ca.CA.001.08.2.1. Taxonomy (NCBI): domain Bacteria; kingdom Pseudomonadati; phylum Pseudomonadota; class Alphaproteobacteria; order Hyphomicrobiales; family Phyllobacteriaceae; genus Mesorhizobium; species Mesorhizobium sp. M7A.F.Ca.CA.001.08.2.1. The sequence continues at coordinate 303 of NZ_RZPW01000106.1, forward strand.
ACACGCACAGTGGCGGCCTCCGTGCTGGTGCTGACCCCGCTCAACAGCAGTTGGCTGGCGGTCTCGCCCGACACGCGGGCCGCCTTCGAGACCTTCATCCGAACCAAGACCAGCCCGCTGCTGTGGGATGGCGCCATCGCCTGGGTGCTGAACCAGCCGGGCTTCGCCGTGTTCGCGGTGCTGGCTTTCCTGCTCTATGCGATAGGCTACAGGCGGCAACGTCGCGCCGGACAGTTCGTCGCAAACTGATCCGCTTTCCGCGAAGAGAGGGAAACCCGCGCATGTTCTTTCTCAGCGATATGCTGAACAAGAAGCTCAATCTGCCGAAGCCCTCCGAGGCCCTGCCGGGCCGCGCCAGGGCGATCCCGACCGCATCCAGGCACAAGGTCTTGAAAAGACCGCTCAAGGGTCCTTATCCCGAGGGGCTGGAGACGGCCATGTTCGGGCTCGGCTGCTTCTGGGCTGCGGAGCGGCTGTTCTGGCAGATCGAAGGCGTCTGGGTCACCGCGGCCGGCTATGCCGGCGGCTTCACGCCCAATCCGACCTATCAGGAGACCTGCACCGGGCTAACCGGTCATGCCGAAGCGGTGCTGGTGGTCCATGACCCCGGGATCGTCTCCTATGCTGGGCTTCTGAAGCTGTTCTGGGAAAGCCACGATCCCACGCAGGGCATGCGCCAGGGCAATGATGTCGGCACCGCCTATCGTTCAGCGATCTACACGAGCGACGAGGCGCAACTGTTGGCGGCGAGCGCCTCGCGCGATGCGTATGAGACCTCGCTGCGCGGTGCCGGCCACGGCAGGATCACCACCGAGATCGCCCCGGCGGCCGAATTCTACTTCGCCGAAGCCGATCACCAGCAATATCTGGCAAAGAACCCTTACGGCACGTGCAACCTCAAAGGCACCGGTGTCGATTGCGCCATCCCTGCCGCCGCCTCCGCCTGACACTTGGCGCAAGGACAAGCTGCGGTGCGGCTTGCCTGCACCAAGCTTTTCCAAAAGGTCAAAATTCCGCGTGAATTTTGTTTCGGGCCATGCCAGATTGCCGCCGAGCGGGAGGGAATACACTCCTGGCTGACGTCGCATGCCTGCCGGAGAACCGGGCCGGCATGCGGTGCGTAACGGAAAAAATAACCGACAGGGTGTGGATCACATGAAACGTATCGTTCTCGGCCTCCTGGCCGCAACCGCAATGGTTCTTCCGGCTTTCGCCGCGGATGTCCAGCCGGCCATCCTCTATGATCTCGGCGGCAAATTCGATAAATCCTTCAACGAGGCTGCCTATCACGGCGCCGAGAAATTCAAGACGGAAACCGGCACGGCCTACGTCGAATTCGAGGTCTCCAACGCCTCACAGCGTGAGCAGGCGCTGCGCCGCTTCGCCGAGGACGGCCACAACCCGATCGTCATGGCCGGCTTCGCCTGGGAGGATGCACTGAAGAAGGTCGCGGCCGAATATCCCGATCTCAACTTCGCCATCATCGACGACGCCGTCGACATGCCCAATGTCCGCTCGCTGGTATTCAAGGAAAACGAAGGCTCCTATCTCGTCGGCATCATGGCGGCGATGGCCTCGAAGTCGAAGAAGGTCTCCTTCGTCGGCGGCATGGACATCCCGCTGATCCGCAAGTTCGAATGCGGCTATGTCGGCGGTGCCAAATCGGCCGGCGCGACCGATGTCATCCAGAACATGACGGGTGACACGCCGGCTGCCTGGAACGATCCGGCCAAGGGCGGCGAGATCGCCAAGACGCAGATCGACCAGGGCTCCGACGTGGTCTATGCCGCGGCAGGCGGCACCGGCGTCGGCGTGCTGCAGGCGGCGGCAGATGCCGGCAAGCTCGGCATCGGCGTCGATTCCAACCAGAACGGCCTGCAGCCCGGCAAGGTGCTGACCTCGATGCTGAAGCGCGTCGACGTCGCCGTCTACACCGCCTTCATGGACGGCAAGAACGGCACCTTCAAGGGCGGCGTCGAGAATCTCGGCCTCAAGGAAGGCGGCGTCGACTACGCCATGGACGACAACAACAAGGCGCTGGTGACGGACGAGATGAAGGCGGCCGTCGAAAAGGCCAAGGCCGACATCATTGCCGGCAAGGTCGAAGTACACGACTATACGACTGACAACGCCTGCCCCTATTGAGCGGCACGAACATACAGCCATGATCTGCAAACCGCCGGGCGCCAGCCCGGCGGTTTTGCCTTTACCGGATCGAGCGAAACCTTCGCTCCGTGCCGGACACCGTTTCGAGATACAGATGCAGCCGACGATCGGACCCATGGGCGAGCACGACGTAGCAGCGGTCGCGCAACTGCGCCTGTCTGCCTTTTTCGAGGGAACCGGAAGGACTCTCGGGGAAGATGCGGCAGGGCTTCGCGACTTGATCGCCGGTGACGGTTTCGAGGCGGCATTCGTGGCCCGGATCGGCGACACCCCGGTCGGGACATGCCTGCTGGTCCGCCACGAACTGGAGCCCGCGCATGATCTGACGCCATGGCTGGCCGGGTTGGTTGTCGATGCAAGGTATCGACGCCAAGGCATCGCCACCGCGCTGGTCAAGGCAACGGAAGCCCATGCGGCGTCACGGGGCGTCGAGATGCTCTATCTCTACACATGGGATGCGCGTGGTTTCTACGCGGCCCTCGGCTGGAACATCGTTGAGATATGCAGTTCGGACGGCGAGACGATGGCTCTGATGTCTCGCCGGCCTCGCCTATAGCAGCTTCGCGACGAGACAACCGAGCGCGAACGCCACCATCAGTCCGGCGGCAACCACAAATCCACGCCGGCCGCCCAGCGCGTGGACGCCGACGCCGTATGGCCGCTGCGACAGGCTTCGGATCACGGTTGGCGGCCTGGCGTCGCTCAGGCCAGAACTACGCATCTGCGGCAGCTCGCCAATGCGCTGCGTGATCTGCTTCCAGCGCTCCTCGCCATCCCCCGGTTCGGCACGGTCGAAGACGTGCATGCGCTCGGCAAGTCGCACGACCTCGTCGCGGAAGGCCGGGTCGATCTCCAGATCACGTTCGGCCCGTTCGCGCTCCGCATCGTTCATCAGGCCACGCACATAGTCGCTGGCCCGTGCAATGCGATCGCTTTCACTGGCCATGGCGTGCGCCCTTCCCTTTTTCCTCACCAGTGCGGCGGCTTGGTTACAGGCACTTCATCTCCCGTCTGCTCCTCCAGCGCCAGGAAACGATCCGTCAGCGCGTCGAGCTTGCGCTGCATGCGCTCGATCACTTTCCACTGCTCGGCGATCTGGCCGGACAGTTCCTCGATGGTCTTCTCCTGCTCGGCGGCGCGGATTTCCAGCGTCGTCAGCCGGTCGGCGGGTATGGTCATGTGAATTCCCCAGTCTTCACCGCGATGTCTTGCGCCGCGATGTCTTGCGCCGCAATGCGAATTTCGGCTTCGTCATACTAGCGAATGTGAAGGCCCCGGCCACGTTGCAAATTGACAAGCGCACCGGGATTTGTCGAGAGTGAACCTGCTCCGCCAATTGGCACGGGCGGAGCGTCATGCTAGGCGTTTTGACCAAGCGATAAAAAAATAAGAGTGGGACAGGCTGCATGGCGCAAGCCGCAATCGAGTTGATCGGCATCAACAAGAGTTTTGGTGCGGTGCGCGCCAACCGGGACATCAATCTTGAGATCGGTCGCGGCACGATCCACGGCATTGTCGGCGAGAACGGCGCTGGCAAGTCGACGCTGATGTCGATCCTCTACGGCTTCTACCAGGCCGACAGCGGCGAGATCCGCGTTGGCGGCCAGCCGGCTTCGATCAAGACCCCCAATGACGCCATCGCGCTCGGCATCGGCATGGTGCATCAGCACTTCATGCTGGTCGACAATTTCACGGTGCTGGAGAACGTCATCCTCGGCGCCGAAAGCGATGCGCTCTTGAAGAAGAGCATCGCCAAGGCGCGCTCCGAACTGGAGCGGCTGGAGCGTGAATACGGGCTGGAAGTCGATCCCGATGCAATCATCGAGGAACTGCCGGTCGGCCTGCAGCAGCGTGTCGAAATCCTGAAGGCGCTCTATCGCGGCGCCGAGATCCTGATCCTCGACGAACCGACGGGCGTTTTGACGCCGGCCGAGGCCGACCATCTGTTCCGCATCCTTCGGCAGTTGAAGGACCAGGGCAAGACGGTGGTGCTGATCACCCACAAACTGCGCGAGATCATGGCCATCACCGACACGGTGTCGGTCATGCGCCAGGGCACGATGGTGGCAACCCGCGAGACCAGGAAAACGACTGTCGAGGAACTGGCCGAGCTGATGGTCGGCCGGCGCGTGCTCTTGCGGGTCGAGAAGGGCGAGGCAGAGGCCGGCGCCGTCAAGCTCGCAGTCAAGAACCTGACGGTCAGGGATACGCGCGGCGTCACCATGGTCGACGACATCTCCTTCGATATCAGGGCCGGCGAGATCGTCGGCATCGCCGGTGTCGCCGGCAACGGACAATCCGAACTGCTCGAGGCGATTTCCGGCATCAGGCGTGCCGTTTCCGGCTCGGTCATGCTGGATGGCAAGCCGATCGACCTGACCGGTGCCGCCGACCCCGGAGAGTTGCGCGACCGTGGCCTGGCGCATGTGCCGGAGGACCGCCATCACGTCGGGCTGGTGCTGGCCTTCGAGGAGAACGAGAATTCGATCCTCGGCTATCACGATGATCCCCGCTATTTGAAGGGGCCGTTCCTCAACATCGATGCCATCCGCAACGATGCCAGGGACAAGATCGCCAAATACGACATCCGCCCGGCCGACTGCCGGCTGAAGACCGCCAATTTCTCCGGCGGCAACCAGCAGAAGATCGTGCTGGCACGGGAGATGGAACAGGACCCGGGCGTGCTGATCGTCGGCCAGCCGACACGCGGCGTCGATGTCGGCGCCATCGAGTTCATCCACAAGCGCCTGATCGCCATGCGCGACCAGGGCAAGGCGGTGCTGGTGGTGTCGGTCGAGCTGGACGAGATCCGTTCGCTGTCCGACCGTATCCTGGTGATGTTTGCCGGCCGCATCGTCGGCGAGCGCGGTCCGGAAGCGACCGAGGGCGAGCTCGGCCTGCTGATGGCCGGCATCGAGCACCAGGAGGCCGCGCAATGAGCACGCCTTACGCCAAACTGCCGGCCTGGGCCGACTATGGCCTGATCCCGCTGATCAATCTGTTCGTCGCCTTCGTCGTCGCCGGCTTCGTCGTGCTTCTGGTCGGTGAGAATCCGTTGCGCGCCGCCGTCATCCTGGTCGAAGGCGCCTTCGGCAAAGGCACAGGCATCGCCTTCACCCTGTTTTATGCCACCACCTTCATCTTCACCGGGCTTTCGGTGGCGGTGGCGGCGCATTGCGGCCTGTTCAACATCGGCACCGAGGGGCAGGCCTACATCGCCGGCCTTGGCATCGCCATCGTCTGCCTGAGCTTCGACAGTACACTGCCATGGTGGCTGACCTTCCCGCTGGCGATCATTGCTGCGGCGGCGGTGGGCGCATTGTGGGCGCTTATCCCGGCCTATCTGCAGGCCAAGCGCGGCTCGCACATCGTCATCACCACCATCATGTTCAACTTCATCGCCGCCTCGATCATGGTTTACCTGCTGGTCGGCCCGTTGAAGCCAGCCGCCTCGCAAGCGCCGCAGACGCGCAACTTCCTCGCCGGCGCGGAACTGCCCAAACTCAACTGGATCATCGAGCTGTTCGGCGCCAAGATCCGTTCGGCGCCGCTCAACGTCACCTTCCTGCTGGCGCTGGTCATGGCCTTCCTGGTCTGGCTGCTGATCTGGCGCACCAAGCTCGGCTACGAGATGCGCACCTACGGTCACAGCCCGAAGGCGGCACGCTATGCCGGCATTTCCGAAACCCGCATCATCATCACCGCCATGATGATCTCGGGCGCACTGGCCGGCATGATGGCGCTCAATCCGGTGATGGGCGATCAGCACAATGTCGCCATCGACTTCGTTTCCGGCGCCGGCTTCGTCGGCATCGCCGTGGCGCTGATGGGCCGCCTGCACCCTGTCGGCATCGTATTGGCGGCGGTCCTGTTCGGCATGCTCTACCAGGGCGGCGCCGAACTCGCCTTCGAGATGCCGGCAATCAGCCGCGACATGATCGTCATCATTCAAGGCCTGGTGATCCTGTTTGCCGGTGCCCTCGAGCACATGTTCCGGCCCTACATCCAGGCGCTGTTTGCCTCGTTCAGTCCGCGATCGGTCGGCATGGAAGCGGTCAAGGGGAAAGGTGCCTGAGATGGATGTGTTCAACGCGATCATCCAGACACTGGACTCCACCATCCGCCTCTCGGTGCCGCTGCTGCTTGCTTGCCTCGCCGGGCTCTATTCGGAACGCGCCGGCATCTTCGACATCGGCCTCGAAGGCAAGATGCTTGTCGGCGCCTTCGCCGGAGCGGCCGCAGCTTCCGTGTTCCATTCGGCCTTTCTCGGCCTCGGCATGGCGGTCGTGATCTCGGTCGCCTTCGCCATGATCCACGGCTTTGCCTCGATCACTCATCGCGGCAACCAGATCGTCTCCGGCGTGGCGATTAATTTCATCGCCGCCGGCTCGACCATCATCCTCGGCCAGGCCTGGTTCCAGCAGGGCGGGCGCACGCCGGCGCTGCAACCGGGCGAGCGCTTCGAGGCCATCACCTTGCCGGGCGCCGAGGCCATCCGCGACGTGCCGATCATCGGACCGGTCTATGCCGAACTCCTGTCGGGCCACTCGATCCTGGTCTATCTTGCCTTCCTGATGGTGCCGTTCACCTGGTGGGTGCTGTTTCGCACCCGCTTCGGCCTGCGCCTTCGCGCCGTCGGCGAGAACCCGGCCGCCGTCGACACCGCCGGCATCTCGGTCGCCTGGCTGCGCTACCGGGCGCTGATCTGCACCGGCATCCTCACCGGCATTGCCGGCGCCTACCTGTCGATGGTGCAAAATGGCGGCTTCGTGAAGGACATGACTGCCGGCAAGGGCTATATCGCGCTGGCAGCCTTGATCTTCGCCAAGTGGAAGCCGGTCAACGCCATGTTCGCCTGCCTGCTGTTTGGCTTCCTGGACGCTGCGTCGATCCGCCTGCAGGGATCCCCGCTGCCCATCATCGGCAAGGTGCCGGCGCAGTTCATGCAGGCGTTGCCCTACATCCTCACCGTCATCCTGCTCGCCGGCTTCATCGGCAAGGCCATTCCGCCACGCGCCGGCGGCGTGCCTTACGTCAAGGAACGTTGAGCGACGGGTCGGCTTTGCGCCGGGTTTTGAACACGATCATCGGAGAGAACGCTGAATGTCGCATGATCTGTTCGAGGCCGCCAAGGCCGCCATGGCCAAGGCCTACGCGCCCTATTCTAAGTTTCCGGTCGGCGCTGCCCTGCGCACCGAGGACGGTCGCGTCTTTACCGGCGCCAACATCGAAGTCGCCTCCTATCCGGAAGGCTGGTGCGCCGAGACCACGGCGCTCGGCCACTACATTATGGGCGGCGGCGGCAAGATCGTGGAAATCGCCGTCCTAGCCGAACGCATGGCCAAATGCTCGCCTTGCGGCGGCTGCCGCCAGCGGCTTGCCGAATTCTGCCGGCCGGAAACAAAGCTCTATCTCTGCGACAATGCGGGTGTGGCCGAAACCGTGACCATGGGCGACATGCTGCCTTACGGCTTCCGCGGCGATATTTTGAAATGAGCAACAGGCTCAAATGAACAGCTGGCAACGATGACGGAAAAAGCCCTGGATCATCTCGTCGAAAGGCTGGACGGCCTGGCGCCGGCCACGGCACTGGTGCTCGGCTCGGGCCTCGGCGGTCTGGTCGACCAGATCGAGGACCCGATCCGCATCTCCTATGCCGACCTGCCCGGCTTTCCCAGAAGCGGTGTCACCGGGCACGCCGGCGAAGTGGTGGCAGGGCTGTTTGCCGGCGTGCCGGTGCTGCTGCTGTCGGGCCGTGCCCATTACTATGAGCACGGCAACGCCGCGGCGATGCGGCCGGTGCTGGAAGTGCTTGCCGGCATCGGCATCACGAAACTGATCCTCACCAATGCCGCCGGCTCGGTCGATCCGGACATGCCGCCGGGCTCGGTGATGCTGATATCGGACCACATCAATTTCTCGGGCACCAACCCGCTGATCGGCGAACCAAGCGACCGGCGTTTCGTCGGCCTGACCGAAGCCTATGATGCCGGCATCCGCCAGGCCATCGAACGGGCGGCAAAAGCGACCGGCACCACCCTGCATAAGGGCGTCTATATGTGGTTCTCCGGCCCATGCTTCGAAACGCCGGCCGAAATCCGCATGGCGCGCATCATGGGCGCCAATGCGGTCGGCATGTCGACCGTACCGGAGGTCATTCTCGCCCGCTTCCTCGGACTGCGCGTCGCCGCCTGTTCGGTCATCACCAATCTGGCGGCCGGCATGACCGGGGCCGAGCTTTCGCACCAGGAGACCAAGGACATGGCGCCGGTCGGCGGCGCGCGGCTGGCGACGATCCTGCAGCGCGTGTTCCGCGACGGGCTGCTGGAGATCTGATGCTTCCCCAGGAAATCATCCGCCGCAAGCGCGATGGCCTCAGGCTGTCGGAGGAGGAGATCGCCGGCTTCGTCGCGGGCGTGACGTCAGGCGCCGTTACCGACGGCCAGGCCGGCGCCTTCGCCATGGCGGTGTTCTTCAACGGCATGAACCGCGACGAGGCCGTGGCGCTGACGCGGGCGATGCGCGATTCCGGCGATGTGCTCGACTGGTCGGACCTGCCAGGCCCGGTCACCGACAAGCATTCGACCGGCGGCGTCGGTGACAATGTCTCGCTGATGCTGGCGCCGATCGTCGCCGCCTGCGGCGCCTATGTGCCGATGATCTCGGGCCGTGGCCTTGGCCACACCGGCGGTACGCTGGACAAGATGGATGCCATTCCCGGCTACGTCAGCCAGCCCGATGTCGCGCTGTTTCGCAAGGCGGTGCTCGAAACAGGCTGTGCCATCATCGGCCAGACCGCCGACCTCGCACCCGCCGATCGACGACTCTATGCGATCCGCGACATCTCCGGCACGGTCGAATCGGTGCCACTGATCACCGCTTCGATCCTGTCGAAGAAGCTGGCGGCCGGGCTGCAATCGCTGGTGCTCGACGTCAAGGTCGGCAACGGCGCCTTCATGGAAAAATCGCGCGACGCCACCGCACTAGCCAACAGCCTGGTTGAGATCGCCAACGGCGCCGGACTGAAGGCCTCGGCGTTGATCACCGGCATGAACGAGCCGCTGGCGTCGGCCGCCGGCAACGCAGTCGAGGTGCGCAACGCCGTCGATTTCCTCACCGGCCGGTATCGTGACCGTCGGCTTGAAGATGTGACGCTGGCGCTGGCCGCCGAAATGCTGCAGTCGGCCGGGCTGGTGTCGTCCAATCAGGATGGCATGCGGCGCGCCACCGAGACGCTCGCCAGCGGCCGCGCCGCCGCCACTTTCGCACGCATGGTGGCCGCGCTTGGCGGCCCCGCCGATTTCATCGAGAAACCGGAAAAATATCTGCCTGCGGCGACGATCGAACTTGCCGTCAAGGCGACCGCAAATGGCTTCGTCACCGGCATCGCCACCCGCGATATCGGGCTCGCCGTGGTCGGCCTGGGAGGTGGACGCACGCGGCCGGACGGCCAGATCGACCCTGCGGTCGGCATCACCAGACTATTGCCGGTCGGTGCGGAGGTTGGGATCGGCGAGCCGCTGGCGCTGATCCATGCCCGCTCATCGGCCGATGCCGAGGCCGCCGCGGCAACCGTGCTTTCGGCCTATATGGTCGGCGCCTCGAAGCCGCCCGCCGACAAGTCGGTCATCCGGCGGATTCTGCCGCGCGGCTAGAGCAATTCCAGGAAAAGTGTGAAACGGTTCTCCCCGGGAAAAAGCGCATAGCGCTTTCCCTTGGGAATTTGGGAAAACGAATAGCCTTACTGGACGAGCAGCAGCGTGCCGTTCTCGACCTGGTATTTGTCGAGCCGGTTGAGGAAGCTCATGCCGATCAGATTGGTGCGCAGCGCCCTGTCGTCGAGCACGATGGTCTGGACGTCATTGACGGTGATGCTGCCGATCTGCAGGCGGTCGATCATGGCCACGGCCGCCTTGATGGTGCCGTTGGCGGTGTTGACCTCGCGGTTGAAGTCGGAAGCGTTCAGCGACAGGCCGATCCTGCGTGCCGTCGAAATGTTGATGGCGACCAATGTGGCGCCGGTGTCGATCATGCCGTCGACCTGACGTCCGTTGAGCTTGAAGGGTGACGAGAAATGCCCGCGTTCGTCTGCCGCGACGAGGACCTTGCGGCCCATCGGCAGCGGTGCCGCGGGCTTGTTGGGCACCGATGCCAGATTGACGTTCGGCTGGGCTTCGACCGCTTGTTTGCCCGGCACCGCCGACCTCAGCAGGTTTTCGACGAGTTGCGGATTCGACTGATACACAATCGGTATCGATGCCGATGTACCGGCGAAAACGGCGAGGATCAGAAGTTTGCGCAGCATGGATCGGCCTCGCCGCATGACCCCGAAAATCGGGAACGATTTTCGGAAAGGCTCATGCACAAAATCAAGGTGCTACAGCGTCCTTTGCGCGTCCGAAACGGACGCGCGGCGCTGTAGTGACAGCCGATCGTTAAGCCCGGATGGTGTTTGCCGCTTTAACGCGCGCCAAAACCGCGCCTTTGCGTAAATATTTGGTAAATCGTACCAGGCGACTTCGTCTGGTATTACTTGGTCCCGTACATGCGGTCGCCGGCGTCGCCGAGGCCGGGCATGATGTAGCCCTTCTCGTTGAGCTGGCGGTCGATCGAAGCGGTGAAGACGGGAACGTCCGGATGCGCCTTGATGAAGCGCTCGATGCCTTCGGGCGCCGCCAGCAGGCAAAGGAAACGGATGTTGGTGGCGCCACGCTCTTTCAGCTTGTCGATCGCCGCGATCGCCGAATTGGCGGTGGCCAGCATCGGATCGACGACGATCACCAGCCGGTCGGCGAGGTCGCTCGGCGCCTTGAAGAAATATTCGACCGCCTCCAGCGTTTCGTGATCGCGGTAGAGACCGACATGGGCGACGCGCGCCGCCGGCACCAGGTCGAGCAGGCCTTCCAGCAAGCCGTTGCCGGCGCGCAGCACCGAGGCAAAGACCAGTTTCTTGCCCTCGAGCGTCGGCGCTTCCATCGTTTCCATCGGCGTTTCGATGGTCGTCGTCGTCAGTTCGAGATTGCGGGTGACCTCGTAGCCGAGCAGCAGCGAGATTTCGCGCAGCAGCCGGCGAAAGCCCGCCGTCGAGGTTTCCTTCTTGCGCATGATGGTCAGCTTGTGCTGGACAAGCGGGTGGT
>NZ_RZPW01001070.1:0-1595 GCF_003998455.1 Mesorhizobium sp. M7A.F.Ca.CA.001.08.2.1
GTGGGCGGCCACCTGCCAGTCGGGTGGAATGTGCAGGAAGGTGAGCAGCGGCGAGGCGGCCAGCGCCAGCGTCAGCGCGCCGATCACCGCACCGATCGGCGACACCCGGCCGCCGACGAATTCGCCGCCGCCGAGGATGACGCCGGCGATCGCCAGCAGCGTGTAGCCATTGCCGATATTGGCATCGGCCGAGGTGGTGATGCCGATCAGCGCCATGCCGGACAGCACGCCGAACAGGCCGGCGAGCGCAAACAGCACAATCTTGGTTCGGAGCAGCGACCAGCCGGCGCGACCGAGTGCCGCCGGATTGCCGCCCGAGCCGCGCAAGATCACGCCATAGGAGGTGCGCATCAGGCCGAAATGGACGATGAGGCCGATCAGCAGCGCGGCGATGATCGGAAACGGCACGAAAGGCGGCTTGAACGCCATCAGCCCGAGCAGCCAGTCCGGCGCCTTGCCGCCCGGTTTGGGCAGGACGAGAATCGCGAGCCCCTGCCAGACGAAGCTCATGCCGAGCGTCACCACGATGGACGGCAGGTTGCGCAGATGGATCAGTGCGCCGAGCAGCGCATAGACGCCGATCGATCCGAGCAGGATGGCGGCGCCGATGAGCGGCGCGTCCTTCAGCCAGGTCGCGGTGACACAGCCGACGAAGCCGACGAAAGTGCCGATCGACAGGTCGAGCTCGTTTCCGGCAATGACGAACATCTGCGCGATCGTCGCCAGCGCGATCGGGATCGCCAGGTTCAGCATCAGGCTGAAGCCGAAATAGCTGATGGCGCGCGGGTTGAGCCAGGCGATGGCGAGCAGCACCAGCGCCAGCGACAGCGCCGGCAGCAGCCCACGCAGCAGGCGGGCGCGGGCCAGCGCGCCACGTTCGGCGGAAGTCCTGGCAGCGGTGTCGAGGCTGGCGGCCGTCATCTCAGGCCGCGTCGCCGAAGGAGGACTGGATGATCTTCTCTTCGGTCAACTCGTCGCGACGCAGATTGGCGACGATGCGGCCGTTCTTGAAGACATAGATGTGGTCGCAATTGTCGAGCTCTTCGGTTTCCGTGGTGTACCAGAGGAAGGTACGGCCTCGGGCAGCCTCCTCGCGCACGAGGTCGTAGACCTCCAGCTTGGTGCCGATGTCGACGCCGCGCATCGGGTCGTCCATCAGCACGATCTGTGCATCCGAGCCGAGCGCACGCGCAAACAGCGCCTTCTGCTGGTTGCCGCCCGATAGCGAGAAAATGTTGTTGTTCATATCAGGCGTACGGATGCCGATCTTCTTCTGCCAGAATGCAGCAAGCTCGGCCTCACGCTGCGGCGAGATCAGCAGCCCGCTGCGCAGCCGCGCCAGCGAGCGGATGCCGATGTTCTCAGCAATCGACCATTGCGGAAAGATGCCGTCCGACTGGCGGTCGCCAGCCACCAGCGCCACCGGCGCTGTCACCTCGATGCCGGCCCGGGCGCGCGATGCCCCGCTAAAGATCGCCAGCAGCAGGTCTGTCTGGCCATGTCCGGCAAGCCCGGCAAGGCCGATGATCTCGCCGGCGCATGCGACAAGATCGGTGCCGTCCTTTTGCGCGGCGGGCCGCGCCCCGACCCCCAGC
>NZ_RZPW01001071.1:0-1594 GCF_003998455.1 Mesorhizobium sp. M7A.F.Ca.CA.001.08.2.1
GCATCGAAGCGGTAGAGCGCCGTCTCCGTGCCGCTCGGCAGCGTTCCCGACACCGGCGTGCCCGAGGTGATCGGCGTCGCCGTAGCAACATCAAGCAGCCGGAAGCTGTAGGAACCGGTTGCATCCGCCGCACCCGTGACACTGAGCGTGTAATCGCCGGCAACCAGATCGAGAGCCGAAGTTGCCGCCCCGCTTTGGCCATCCGAATTGGTGATGGCGATCCCTGGGACTTCGGTTCCATGCGGACCCGTGAGACTCCAGGCTAAGTGCCCGTCACTCGTCAGCGCGTCGAAATAGATCCTCGTGTCTTCAGAAATGTTAAAGGTGAATTGATCTGTTTCTCCAGGTACGTCTATCGACCCGTGAACCGGCATGAAGTCAGCGGACAAGAGCAGTCGTGGTTCAAGCGCCTCGAAATGAACGGCTCGTGTTTCGTATTCGCGCCGATTTCGCTGCCGCTTTTCTTTCTTGGACTTAGTGAGATATCCGATCGCTGCTGAAAGCGCAGATGCCGAGCAACTGTTTCGAAAGTTCGCGTTCCGATAGCGAAAGGTCATGCCACCAGCCCCCGGCTAGGCACTCGAACGGTATGATTGGAAGCTGAGCGTTGTTTTTCATGGCGAGCGAGAAGCGCCGCCCCCAAACAGGGCCATCTTCGCGCCGCGCATGACGCGATCTGACTTTGGCCAGACACCTCTGGCACCGTAGCGCGCGAAGAGCATAGGAAGACCGTCGTCGAAGGGCCCGCGCAACCGACACTCGCGCTGCTAGACAACGCGGGCAACAACAAATCCGTGAACGTGAACGCTGCCACGTCGGCTACTCCCAGCAACTCGGCAACACTATCGTTTGCCAAGTTACAGATGCTCGAGCACGAAAATTCTGCCAGCTTAATCAGGCTACTAAGCGCCTGAAACCCCGTCGTTATTATTCTCCCGCTCGCATTTCCCCTAAATTTCAGGTTGCGACTGCGGTACCCTGATGTCAACTGATTTATTAGCTACTTCGAAAATAGAATCCGCACGATGCCAAACATTTCCACGCAAGTCTTTGAATTTCTTATACTGCGCCTAAAAGGCCGATGCCTGAGATCCATGTGCCCTAAAGGGCCGCGTCGCGGTAGCTATCACTCCAATTTTTTGCAGGCTGTCAGTTGTGGACTGAATGTCTGAAATGCGCCTCGAAGCCCACATCAGGGTTCGGCGTACGGAAGGTCCTGTTTTGGCCAGTTCGAGACGCGAACGCACCGTGACCAACTGCTCACGACGAACTGCTTGCACCACTCGCGCACCAGGCGGGGCTTTTCGCGTCTGGAATGGCAGAAGCTTCGCGAACGCAACGAAGCCCTCGACTGCCGGGTCTATGCCCGTGCCGCCGCCTGATCATCGGTGCCGACCGCTGGCCGGAATCGACTTGGCGCGACCTCGAGGCGGAGTTCGGCAGAACCGTCGGTGCCTGTGAGCCGGAAGTGGCTGCCGCATCCGCGTTGCCACGTTTGGCATCAGCTTCGAACAGTCAAAACACGCGTCCGCAGAGCCGGCAGCCCAGGCTGAGGACTAGGCGTGTCCGTTTGAGCAGCTGGATGGAGTAACGA
>NZ_RZPW01001072.1:0-1592 GCF_003998455.1 Mesorhizobium sp. M7A.F.Ca.CA.001.08.2.1
GTTGGTGGGAGCAACAGCCACAGGCAATCGCCAATCCGCTCGACACATGGTCGCGCGAAGTGATCGGCGCCGTGGCGCAGGATTTTGGCGCACGGGCGATTTCTCCGTCGGACAAGCCCTATCTGCCGTTCCAGCAATGGGCGATGCGGGCGGAGGGGCTGAAACCGTCGCCGCTCGGCATCCTCATGCATCCGCGCTACGGGCTATGGCATGCCTACCGCGGTGCGCTGCTGTTCGAGGACGAAATTCCAGTTCAAGTTGCCGAGGCAGCGCCCCACCTTTGCGATAGCTGCGCCGAGAAAGCCTGCCTGAAATCCTGCCCGGTCGACGCCTATTCCGTGCAAGGATTCGCTTATCAATCCTGCCTGGCGCATGTGGGGGGAGCGAATGGCGAACCCTGCCGCAGCGGCGGTTGCCTCGATCGCAATGCGTGCCCCTATGGCACGGGGTATCGCTATCCGCCGGAGGTCCAGGCCTTTCACATGGCGAGCTTCGCACGGGCCACCAGCTGATCCGTTCCCATTGCATGGTGCTCGTTGGCTTCGATGAGCATCTTGACGGTAGCTAGAAGCAGGCCTATTCATCAAGTCATCTGATGACTTATGAATAGGCCTATGCAACCCGCCACCAGAACCAATCTCACCGACAGCGCCACCAGCAGCCTGCGTGCGGAGATCGTC
The DNA here is from genome assembly GCF_003998455.1 of Mesorhizobium sp. M7A.F.Ca.CA.001.08.2.1. Classification (NCBI taxonomy): domain Bacteria; kingdom Pseudomonadati; phylum Pseudomonadota; class Alphaproteobacteria; order Hyphomicrobiales; family Phyllobacteriaceae; genus Mesorhizobium; species Mesorhizobium sp. M7A.F.Ca.CA.001.08.2.1. The sequence continues at coordinate 681 of NZ_RZPW01001072.1, forward strand.
AGCGGCCGCTGGGGCGTCGGCGAGCGCATTCCCAATGAGGCAGCCTTGACCGGCCTTCTGTCGGTCAGCCGCGGCACGGTGCGCGAGGCGGTGCGGGTGCTGGTCTCGCAAGGATTGCTGGATACGCGCCAGGGCTCGGGCACATATGTGCGCTCTACCGTCGATGCCTCTGCCGCGCTCGACCGGGTCAAGCGCACCGGCCTGCGCGATCAGTGGGAGGCGCGGGCGGCGCTCGACCTGGAGGCGGCACGGCTCGCCGCCATGCGCCACACGCCAGCCGATCTTGAGACGATGCGGCAACTGCTTGCCGAACGCGGCACCGTCGCGGACGGCGGAAGCGATGCCTTCATCCGGCGCGATCTCGCTTTCCACAAATCGGTTGTCGCGGCGTCCGGCAACAAAGCGATGATGGAGCTCTACGACTTCTTCACCGCCGCCATCACCGAGACCATCCATGCCACCATCGACGGCGATCTGCCCGAACCGGACCACCAGGCGCATGCGGCAATCGTCGACGCCATTGCCGCGAGCAATCCCGAGCGCGCCGTTGCCGCCGTTCGCGCCTTCATGGCGCCAGTGCTTGCCCAACTTGAAAGACTGCTTTCGCAATGAACCAGAGTTTTCGTCAGCCTGACCCGACGGCGCAATCCGCCGCCATCGAGGGTCTGGAACTCATCGATGCCGAGGCCGACAGCCTGCCCGCGCCGCAGCCGTCTGAACTGCGCAGCCGTGCGGCGCGCATCGTGCTTGGCGCGAGCCTTGTGCTGATCGCCTTCAGCCTGCGGCCGCTGTTTTCCAGCCTGTCGGTACTGCTGCCCGAGGTGATGCAGGCAACCGGACTGTCGACGACGGGCGCCAGCCTGCTGACGACGCTGCCGGTTCTGTGCCTGGGTCTGCTCGCGCCCTTCGCGC
>NZ_RZPW01001073.1:0-1591 GCF_003998455.1 Mesorhizobium sp. M7A.F.Ca.CA.001.08.2.1
GCACCTTTCCTCTCCCCCGTCGATCGGGGGAGAGGTGTCGAGCGAAGCCGGCAGGCAGATAAGCGGCTCTCACATCGACAGCTGGCGGTCGAGCGGTGGGCTCAACCACCTGGCTTGCCAACCCCTATCAGCTGGCTGATGATTGCAGCGACCTCCGCCCGCGCGGCGTCCATCCCCTGGCCGGTGTCGACGATGAAATCGGCCTGACGGCGCTTTTCCGCGTCCGGCACCTGCTTGGCCAGGATCGACGCCAGCTTTTCCTCCGTCATGCCGGGCCGTGCCAGCACGCGTTCGCGCTGGGTCTCGGCCGGGGCGGTGACGACGACGACCTTGTCGACGCGGTTGCGGCCGCCGGTTTCGAACAGCAGGGGGATGTCGAGGACGGCGATCGGCGCGCCTGATCCACGATGCCTGGCCAGAAAGGCATCGGCATCGGCGCGCACCAGCGGGTGGATGATGGTCTCCAGCCGCTTCAGCGCCGCGGCATCGCCGAGCACGCGCGCGCCAAGTTTGGCACGATCGACCACGCCGGCGGATGTGGTGCCGGGAAAGGCGGCCTCGACCAGGGGTGCTGCCTTGCCGGCATAGAGGCGATGCACCGTCTCGTCGGAATCATGGACCGGCACGCCGGCGTCAGTGAACATCCTGGCTGTGGTCGACTTGCCCATGCCGATCGAGCCGGTGAGGCCGAGCACGATCATGGCTTCGGCACCAGATCGGCGACGATCAGGGCCCGAAGTTCGGCCGTCACCCGCGGCCTGATGCCGAACCAGCGCTCGAAGCCAGGCACGGCCTGATGCAGAAGCATGCCGAGACCGTCGACCGTCTTCAGATTTCGCGCGCGGGCGGCCGCGAGCAGCGGCGTCTCCAGCGGCACATAGACGATGTCGGTGACGATGGCATGGTCGGGCAGCCGGGCGGGATCCGCCGACAGGCCTTCATTGCCATGCATGCCGAGCGCGGTGGTGTTGACCAGCAGGCCGGCATCGCCGAGCAGTTCGTTGGTCGCCGCCATGCCATGCGCCGAGACACCGGCGCCGAAACGATCGCGCAATTCCTGCGCTCGGGCCAGAGTGCGGTTGACGATGCGGATGTCGGCAACGCCGCGCTCCTTCAGCGCATGGATGACGGCGCGCGACGCGCCGCCGGCGCCGAGCACCACCGCCGGACCCTTGCTTGCCCAGCCCGGTGCATGATCGTCGAGGTTGGCGGCAAAGCCGTGACCGTCAGTGTTGCCGCCCCACAGGATGCCGTCCTCGAACCACAGCGTGTTGACGGCGCCGATTTCTTGCGCCGCCTGGTCGCGGCGTTCGGCCAATGCGAAGGCCGCTTCCTTGTGCGGGATGGTGATGTTGCCGCCGCGGTAATTGTTTGCCTGCAATGTTTCCACGAACACGGCAAAGTCTTGCGGCGCGACATCGATGGCCTGGTAGCTTCCGTCGATGCCATGTTTGGCCAGCCAGTGGCCATGGATCTTCGGCGAGCGCGAATGCTTGACCGGATGGCCCGACACGAAGGCTTTTTTCGACGCCTCAGCCATCGATCGCCCCCAGGTCTCGCAGTTCGGCCAGCAGCGGCAACAGCGGCAGGC
>NZ_RZPW01001074.1:0-1591 GCF_003998455.1 Mesorhizobium sp. M7A.F.Ca.CA.001.08.2.1
GTATTTCAAGCGCCGCTTCGGCTGAGCCGAAGCGGTTGATCAGGTCGCGAAAGGAGGCAGGGCCGACATTCTGGGTGCGGATCAGTCGTAGCCAGCTCAGCCGCTGCCGGTCGCTGAGGCGCGGCCCGGCGGTCGGCTCGCTCATCCCTTGGCTCCGATCTTGCCCTCGGTGCCGGCAAGCAGGCGCGAAATGTTTTCCCGGTGCTTGATGAAAACGATGACGCTCATCACCACGAACAATCCGGCAATTTGCGGCGTGCTCAGGACATAGAGGGCGATCGGCACGATGACCGCCGCCGTCAGCGCCGCAAGCGAGGAATAACGGAAGAGGAATGCCATCACCAGCCAGACGACGGCGAAGATCAGCGCTACCTGCCAGGCAAGGCCGATCAGCACGCCGAGATAGGTGGCGACGCCCTTGCCGCCCTTGAAGCCCAGCCATACCGGGAAGAGATGACCGAGAAAGGCGCCGAGACCGGCCCAGATCGCCAGGTCAGGCGCGAAATAGCCAGCAATCAGTACGGCGGCCGTGCCCTTCAGCACGTCGAGCAACAGCGTCGCCGCGGCTAGGCCCTTGTTGCCGGTGCGCAGAACATTGGTGGCGCCGATGTTGCCCGAGCCGATCTGGCGCACATCGCCAAGGCCGGCCGCGCGGGTGAGCAGAAGCCCGAACGGAATCGAGCCCAGGAGATAGCCGAACACAAGCGCTGGGATGAGGCTGTAAGTCATTGTTTCCCCCGCATTTCCCCCAGTTTGGCCGGATCAGGCGCGGTGCGCGGGTTGTCCGGCTCAGACGGAGAACACTGTGCGGCCCGCAACCAGCGTTTGCAAGACCTTGCCTTGCAGGCGCGCACCTTCGAAACAGGTGTTTTTTGAGCGCGAACGAATGCCGCTTTCGCTGACGATCCAGGGTTCGTCGAGGTCGACAAGCGCAAGATCGGCGACAGCGCCGGGCTTCAGCGTGCCACCGGGCAGTCCGAACAGTTTTGCCGGGGCCGTGGACAGGGTCTCGATCAGCCTCAGCAACGGCACGTCGCCATTGTGGTAGAGCCGCAAGGCCGCGCCCAGCAGCGTCTCCAACCCGATGGCGCCGGCCGCCGCATCGGCGAAGGGCAGGCGCTTGGTGTCGACATCCTGCGGATCGTGCGAGGAGACGATGACGTCGATCGTACCGTCCCTGACCGCCTCGATCATCGCCAGCCGGTCTTCCTCGGCACGCAATGGCGGCGTCAGGCGAAAGAAGGTGCGGTATTCGCCGACATCGTTTTCATTGAGCGACAGATTGTGGATCGCCACGCCTGACGTCACCGTCGCCCCGTCGGCCTTGGCACGCGTCACAGCGTTTGCCGCCATCGCCGTCGAGATCTTCGCCGCATGGTACGAACCGCGCGTCAGCCGCGCCAGCGCAAGGTCGCGTTCCAGCGGGATGGATTCGGCCTCGCGCGGAATGCCGGAAAGGCCGAGCCAGCTGGCGTAGAGGCCTTCATTCATCACGCCGGATGAACCGAGGTCCGCATCCTGCGTCTCATGCACGATGGTGGCGCCGAAGTCGCGCGCATAGGTCAGCGCGCGGCGCATCACCAGCGCACTC
>NZ_RZPW01001075.1:0-1587 GCF_003998455.1 Mesorhizobium sp. M7A.F.Ca.CA.001.08.2.1
GCCCTGGCCCGGGCGCCCATCCTGGCGGCCGCTTTGCCTGGTGCCGCGCTGCGAGCCGAAGAAGCTCAACACGCGCTCGCGCATCTCCTGTTGATAATGGTAGCGGAGACTTTCATCGCGGATGCGGCTGGTCAGTTCGCGCAGCGTCTTCTCGAGCTCGGCCCGCCGCTCCGGCGTGTCGAAGACGCCGCCCGCCGTCTCACGCATCCATAAAAGGTCGACCAGCGGCCGCGCCTCGGCCAGAACGCTACGAAACGCATCCGGTCCTTCGGCCTTGACGAGGTCGTCGGGATCCTTGCCTTCCGGCAGCAGCGCGAAACGCGCCGAGCGGCCGGCCTGCACCGACGGCAGCGCCATGTCGGCGGCCCGCCACGCGGCCTTCAACCCGGCCTTGTCGCCGTCGAAGCACAACATCGGCTCCGGCGCCATGCGCCACAGCAGCTCGAGCTGGTTCTCGGTAAGCGCGGTGCCGAGCGGCGCCACGACATTCTCGAAGCCGGCCTGTGCCAGCGCGATGACATCCATATAGCCTTCGACGGCGATGACCGTGCCGCCCTTGGCCAAGGCCTTGCGGGCGCGGGCGAAATTATAAAGCACGTTGCCCTTGTGGAAGAGCTCGGTGTCGGGCGAGTTCATGTATTTGGCCAGCGCATCGGGCTGCAGCGCGCGGCCGCCAAAGGCGATGATCTTCCCCTTGGAATCCGGGATCGGAAACATGATGCGGTCGCGGAACCAGTCATAGGAAACCGGGATGTCGTCGCCGTGGCGCACCAGTCCGCAGGCCTCGATATCGGCTTTCGGCACGCCCCTGGCGGCGAGATGCTCCTTCAGCGCATTGCGGCTGTCCGGCGCAAAACCGAGCCGGAACGATTGCTGCGTCGCCGGCGTCAGGCCGCGGTCGCGCAGATAGGCACGCGCCTTGGCGCCTTCCGGTCCCTGCAGCCGTTCCTGGAAGAAGGCGGTCGCCATCTCCATGACGTCGGTCAGGCTGGCGCGTTCCTTTTCGCGCCGCTCCTCCTGCGCATCGCGGACCGGCATAGGCACCCCGGCCATGTCGGCGATCTTTTCCACAGCTTCGGGAAAGCTCATCCCGTCCAGTTCGGTGAGGAACTTGAAATGATCGCCCGAGACCGAACAGCCGAAACAATGGTAGCGGCCCTTCTTGTCCTCGCAGTGGAAGGAAGGGCTCTTCTCGCCATGGAACGGGCAGCAGGCCCAATAGTCGCCGCGCGGTGCGTTGGTCTTCTTGCGGTCCCACGCGACGCGCTGGCCGATCACCGATGAAATCGGCACGCGGTCGCGTATCTCGTCGAGGAAGGCGGGTGGAAAGCGCATCGGGGAACTCGTTTCCCGATTATATAATCACGCCCGCGAAATCCGACGACCCTTAATGCGGGCCATACCCGGTTTCCACAGGCAAAAAGAAAGGCGGCCGTAGCGGGCCGCCTCCCTTTTCAATGTCCGGCAGGTGCCGATTAATGCGCGGCAAGCGCGCCGAAGATGACGCCGGAGAGGATGCCGACCAGCACATAGTCGTTGCCGACGCGGATCCATTCCTGGCCGCGGCCGGGGCGATGCAGGCCGTAG
>NZ_RZPW01001076.1:0-1585 GCF_003998455.1 Mesorhizobium sp. M7A.F.Ca.CA.001.08.2.1
GGTTGCCGAAGCGCTGAAAACGGTGTGTACCATTTCGTTGCCGGCGCGCGCCTACAAACAGTTGCTGGCCGATCCGGCAGTGGCCGGGCTCAAGGAGTGGATCCCGGCGAATTTCGCCGGCCCCAACGGCAGCAAGGTGTTCGCGCGGCGTTCCGCCAAGACGCTTCGCGTCGGCATTTCCGGAGCATTCACCTATGCCGGCTTTCACGACGTCATTCTCGATCGCATCGACGATGTCGCCGCACAGGCGGCGCTCGATCGTGCCGTTTTCGCTGGCGGCTGCTCAGAGAACTCCGAAACCTCGGTCTCCGCGCTGTCCGAGGATATTCTGAAGCTCTACTATGACGACTATATCGCGCAATGGGACAGCTTCCTGCGCGACATGAGGCTCGCGCCATTGACCGATCTCATCGTCGCCAGTGAGAACCTCAAGGATCTTTCGAGCGCCGATTCCGCGCTGAAGCGCCTGCTGACGGCAGTGGTGCAAGAGACGGAGCTCACCCGTTCGGATGACGCGCCCGCCGGAGATGACAAGGCGGCAGCCAAAGGCGGCTCGAAACTGCTCGGCAAACTGGGCAAGCTTGGCAAGATAGTGAAAACAGGGGCAAAACTGTTGCCACGGGCGGGTTCGGCCAGCGAGGTGGACCTGACCGGCAATCTTGTGGCCGAACATTTCAAACCACTCAAGAGCACCATTGCCGAGGTCGATGGCCAGCCGCCGGCACTGGATGCCGCGGTCGTCGCGCTGACCGCGCTATCCAACGTGCTGCAGACGGTCACCGCGAACCCCAATCCGCAGGATGCTATCAAGAAGCAGGGCGGCCTTGCCGAACTGACGGGAGCGGTCGCCCGGCAGGCACAGATCCTGCCCGACCCTATCAGCATTTGGCTGGGCGGGATTGCCGGCGACACCAGCAATTTGACTCAGAAGGCGGTCACTTCGGAGCTCAACGCCATCTGGCGGGCCGATATCCTGCCTTTCTGCCAGGCGGCGCTGAACGACCGCTATCCGTTCAGCGCCGAGAGCGCGGTGGACGTGAACGTACGGGATTTCGCCCGCCTCTTTGGGCCGGCCGGGCTGATTGACGGTTTCATCAACGACCATCTGATCAACTATGTCGACATGACCAGCCAGCCATGGAAATGGCGCGCCGATTTCGGCCTTGACGGTTCGGCCTTGGCGGCGTTCGAGCAGGCCAGGCACATCCGCGACGATCTATTTGCGGGCGGCAGCGGACCCGTGATGAGCTTCACGCTTGAACCGAAGGACCTGTCTCCCAACGTCACGCGCGTCACGCTCAATCTCGATGGCCAGAGCCTCGTCTACTACAACAACGCAACGCGGCCGCAACCCATGACATGGCCCGGCAAGGACGGCACGGGCGTCATCTCGCTCGCCTTCCAGCCGATCGACGGATCGCCTGAAATAATGCTCAACGAAACCGGCAGCTGGGCGTGGCTGAGGATGCTCCGCAGTGGCCGCTTCGCCAGCACTTCGCTGACCGACGTCTACAGCCTGCGTCTGGGCACGAAAGGCATGTACGCCGATTTCGAGCTCAAGGCCGCCAGCGTCGAAAATCCGTAC
>NZ_RZPW01001077.1:0-1584 GCF_003998455.1 Mesorhizobium sp. M7A.F.Ca.CA.001.08.2.1
CCGTTAAGGCCACGGTCTCGCCACCGGCAGCAAAAACTGCAGAATGAACATCCGACAAGGCTCTCAATCGCCCTTTGAAGTCTTCTGCAAGCCCTTCTGCCGAGATCGCACCGCGCCTGGTCATATCGAAGATGGATATGACGGTCGCCAGGATGTTTTTCACTCGATGATTTAGTTCAAGGCGGAGTTCCGTCTCCCGCTCAAGATAGTCACGCACGTCGCGCTGGCGAATTCTGGTGAGGAGTGCCGACTGGATTCCGCTTATTAGTTCGAGCGCAGCCACTGGACGCTGATAGTATATCTGACGTGAACGTGGCCAGGCAGCACTCAGCGCCGCTTGGATGCGTGACTGCTGTGCCCCACGGTCCAACAAAACAACGATTGGGATTTCCGACCAATTCGGCTGCGACTGAAGGAAACTTTCAACTGTTGCGATAGCCTGAGGATTTAAGGCTTCATGGGTAACAACCAGCACTCCAGGGGACAGTGCAAGCAATCCCTCTAAGTCCTCGGGGCTCGCCGCTCGAGCCCGTAAACCACGTTCCTGCAGCAGGGAGGCGGTGTAACCAGCATCCTTGCGGTAAGGCGCCAAAATGAGCACCCAATCCAGTGTTCCCAGCCCGTTTCGCTCGACGTCGCTCACGTCTCGGGCAGAGGATTGTAGGCAACCACGGAAACGCCGGAACTCGCGATGAACAGTTCCCGGACATCGAGATCGTGGGGACCGTGGCGTTTCTTGACGACCGTGATATTGCGCCTCAGACGGCCTTCATGCTCGGACATGCGCAGCAGAAGCACGGTGTCGCCGAGAAAACTGACGTCCACGTCGATCCCAACATTCTGCCCGAGCAAACCATGCTGGGCGACAATGAGCATGGTTAGCACGTCAGCGCGAGCGAGATGTTTCAGGAGAGACTGGATGTCCAGCACCGCCTTTTCCCGGTGGGGAAGAGAATTCAGATAGCCGGTGAAGCTGTCAATCACGACTACCCGGGTATTGTTGCGACTGACGACTTGCTGCACAATCTGGCCGAACTCTCCGGGCGAGATTTCGTTTGGACTAAAATCGTAGATGACGAGTTGGCCATCCCTGTGGAACTGCCGAAGATCCATCCCAAGGCCTTCGGACCGGCGAAAGAAAGTCTCCAGCCGCTCCTCAAACAGGAACAGGGCCACGCTTTCGCCCCGCTGAAGCGCGGCAGTGGCGTAAAGCGACGACATCGTCGACTTGCCTGTCCCCGACTGACCAATCACGAGCGTTATGGTTCCCGATTCCTGGCCGCCGCCGAACATCTCGTCGAGAGCGTCTACCCCTGACTTGATCAGCTGCGGCTTGGTCACTTCGGCAGGCGACCCGGGCACAATCCTCGGAAAAACCACAACGCCTTCGCCTTCGCGAATAGCCATATCGTGATAACCGTCTGCAAACGGCACACCGCGCAGTTTGCTGACTTCAATACGCCGCCGCACGCCGCCGTAGTCCTCGAGAGATTTATCAAGCCGGATCACGCCGTGGGCAATGCCCTCGATTTCCTCGCCATTGTGATCGCCTCCGCTGGTCTGGGTGTCGAGCAACACCGCCAC
>NZ_RZPW01001078.1:0-1583 GCF_003998455.1 Mesorhizobium sp. M7A.F.Ca.CA.001.08.2.1
ATCATGAGCCGCTACGGCGTCGATGTCGCACCGTTCGACGACACCATGCTGATCTCCTACGTGCTCGATGCCGGTACGCCCCATGGTCACGGCATGGATGCGCTTGCCGAAAAGTGGCTCGGTCATACCCCTCTTCAGCTCAAGGACGTGACCGGCTCGGGCAAAAGCTCGGTCGGTTTCGATCAGGTCGACATCGACAAGGCGACGGCTCATGCCGCCGAAGACGCCGATGTGACGCTGCGGCTCTGGCTGGTGCTGAAACCGCGGCTTGCCGCCAAGGGCCTGGTGTCTGTCTATGAGCGGCTGGAGCGGCCGCTGGTGCCGGTGCTGGCGCGCATGGAACAGCGCGGCATCTCGGTCGACAGGCAGATCCTATCGCGGCTCTCCGGCGAATTGGCGCAGGGCGCCGCTCGCCTCGAAGAGGAAATCTACCAGCTCATCGGCGAACGCATCAACATCGGTTCGCCAAAGCAGCTCGGCGACATCCTGTTCGGGCGCATGGGCCTGCCCGGCGGTTCGAAGACCAAGACCGGCCAGTGGTCGACCTCGGCGCAGCTTCTCGAAGATCTCGCCGCCGAAGGTCACGAACTGCCGCGCAAGATCGTCGACTGGCGCCAGCTGACCAAGCTGAAATCGACCTATACCGATGCGCTGCCCGGCTTCATCCACCCCGACACCAAGCGCGTCCACACCTCCTACGCGTTGGCCGCTACGACGACGGGACGCCTGTCATCCTCCGATCCGAACCTGCAGAACATCCCGGTGCGCACCGCCGAGGGCCGCAAGATCAGGACCGCCTTCATCACCGACAAGAGCCATCGGCTGGTCTCGGCCGACTACAGCCAGATCGAATTGCGGGTGCTCGCCCATGTCGCCGAGATCCCGCAACTGCGGCAGGCTTTCGCCGACGGCGCCGACATCCACGCCATCACCGCGTCGGAGATGTTCAACGTGCCGGTCGAAGGCATGCCCTCGGAGGTTCGCCGCCGCGCCAAGGCGATCAATTTCGGCATCATCTACGGCATTTCGGCCTTCGGTCTCGCCAACCAGCTGTCGATCCCGCGCGAGGAAGCCGGCAACTACATCAAGAAATATTTCGAGCGCTTCCCCGGCATCCGCGATTACATCGAGGAGACCAAGGCCTATGCCCGCGAGCACGGCTTTGTCGAAACGATCTTCGGCCGCCGCATCCATTACCCCGACATAAGATCGTCCAACCCCTCGCTCCGCGCCTTCAACGAACGCGCCTCGATCAATGCCCGCCTGCAAGGCACCGCCGCCGACATCATCCGCCGTGCCATGATCCGCATGGAGGAGGCGCTGGAAAAAGCCGGCCTTTCGGCACGCATGCTGCTGCAGGTGCATGACGAACTGATCTTCGAGACCGTCGAGGCGGAAGTCGAGGCGACGATCCCGGTCGTGCGTCATGTCATGGAAAACGCGGCGATGCCGGCGGTCTCGATGTCGGTGCCGCTGCATGTCGACGCGCGAGCCGCCAACAACTGGGACGAGGCGCATTAGCACCAACGCAAGGTGTGTTGAGATTCAGATCAGGCCGAGCCGAAAATGGTGGATTCCGAGAA
>NZ_RZPW01001079.1:0-1579 GCF_003998455.1 Mesorhizobium sp. M7A.F.Ca.CA.001.08.2.1
GCCGAGCCCCATGTCGAAGCCTGCGCCCTTCGTGCCCAGCGCCTCCTGCATTTCGATGGCGATCGCCGGATAGGGCCGCTGATGATGCGAGGCCGAGCAGATCACCAGGTCTATATCCGACGGCTGTAGCCCCGCATGCTCGAGAGCCTTCTTCGCCGAGGCGATGCCGAACTCGGCTTCGAGCGACAGCGCATCGTCGGGCCGAGCCGGAATGCGCGGCGACATGCGGGTCGGATCGAGAATGCCTTCGCGCTCGATCACATGACGGGTGCGCACACCCGAAGCGTGGACGATGAAGTCGCTATCCGATTTCGCCAGCGGCGGCTCGTCGGTGCCCAGGCGGCGCGCATTCTCCGCGTCGACCCAGGCATTGAAGCTGGCCACCAGCTCTTCATTGGTGATTGTGGGTTCGGGAATTTCAACGCCGATGCCGCTGATGATGACGCGATGCATATATCCAGTCCGTCCCATCCGCAGGCGTTGCGGGCTTCATGTGGGCGCCGGAACGCTCCGGCGCAACAGTTTTCTCACCGCGTCGGTTTACGCCGGCTTAAACCAAAGGTTTAGGCCGGACTGGTCCTCGTGCAACATGGATAATCAGGCCCGCTTGGCAACGATGAAGATGCGTGGAAAGCGCAAAAGCACCTTACCGCTAGCCGTTTTCGGATAGGCCTTGGCGATCTTGGCCGTGTAGCTTTCGAGGAACATCGCCCGTTCGTCGGAATCCAGCGGATCGAGGAACGGTTTCAGGCCCGTCGACTTCACCCATTCGACGATCGCTTCGGCGTCGGCAAGCGGGTGGTTGTAGATGGTATGCCAGATATCCAGCCGATCACTGAGCGGCGACAGGAGGTCATAGTAGGACGACACCGGCGGCAACGGCCCGCGTGCCGCGCCCTTGAGCTTTTCGGCAAACGGCAATTCGGCGGCGGTCTCGCGCATCAGGCGGTGGGAGTCCTCGCCCAGATTGTCGGGCATCTGGACGGCAAGCGCGCCGCCTGGCGCGAGGAAACCCATCAGCCGCTGGAAGACTGCGGGATGCTCGGGCAGCCACTGGAACACCGCATTGGCAAAAATCACGTCGACCGGCTCCGCCGGCTGCCATTTGGAGGCATCGGCGAGATCAAAGGTGACCTCGGGCAAGCGCGCCCGCGCCTTCTCGATCATGTCGGGCGAAGTGTCGAAGCCGCTCACCCCAGCATCCGGCCAGCGCCCGACGAGCAACTCGGTCGAATTGCCCGGCCCGCAGCCGATATCGACGACCCGGCGTGGAAAGTCGACGGGCACCTGCGCCACAAGATCCCGCGCGGGCCGCGTGCGCTCGTCTTCAAATTTCAGATATTGGGCGGCGGACCAATCAGCCATTTGAGCTCCTCATGCCGGTTGAGATCGCCGCCCGGAAAACCCCCTTACCGCGTCAGCCTCTTGTAGGTCATGCGGTGCGGGTTGACGGCATCCGGCCCGAGGCGGCGGATCTTGTCCTGCTCGTAATCCTCGAAATTGCCCTCGAACCATTCGACATGGCTGTCGCCCTCGAAGGCGAGGATATGCGTCGCCAGGCGGTCGAGGAACATGCGAT
>NZ_RZPW01000107.1:0-11528 GCF_003998455.1 Mesorhizobium sp. M7A.F.Ca.CA.001.08.2.1
GTGCCTTCGGCGCCGACCAGCGCCTCGTCGCTTTCATGCAATATCTGCGCGTCATCTTCGTCTCGATGACGGCGGCACTCGTTGCCAAGATGTGGGTCGACACGTCTGATGTCGAGATCCCCGCCATCGTCTGGTTTCCGCCGATCGATGCCCAAGCCTTCGCCGCCACCATCGGCATCGCGGTCGTAGGCGGCCTGGGGGGAAAGTTGTGCCGACTGCCCTCGCCCTTCTTCCTCGGCACCTTCATCTTCGGCACCGTCGTCCATCTCGGCTTGGGCGTGGAAATGCAATTGCCGCAATGGCTGCTGGCCGTCAGCTACGCCATGGTCGGCTGGTCGATCGGCCTGAACTTCACAAGGGCGATCCTGCGCCATGCGGCGCGCGCCTTGCCGCAGATCATCGCCTCGATCGTGGGCTTGATCGCCTTTTGCGGCGGCCTTGCCTTCATGATCAGCCATCTCCTGGGCATCGATCCGCTGACCGCCTATCTGGCGACCAGCCCCGGCGGCATGGACAGCATCGCCATCATCGCTGCAGCAGCGCAGAACGTCGACATCTCTTTCGTCATGGCCCTGCAATCAGCACGCTTCCTGATCGTGCTGCTGATCGGCCCGAGCGTTGCGCGGCTGGTGGCGAGAAGCGTCAGGCAATAGGCAGCGGCTAGTCCTCGCCGCCCTCGCCCACGCTGTGCGCGTCCCGGCGCCAGTAGGCCGTAACCAGGTGGCGGTCGCGCGGCAGGCCCCACTGTTTACGCACGATCTTGCGGATCTCCCAGAAGTCACCGAATTCGCAACTGGCCCAGACGTACAGGCCGTCGGCAAGCGCCATCTGATTGCGCTCACGCAAGGCGGTCGACAACAGGCCCGCGGTGCCGGCCTCGCGGCCGTGCCGGTAAAGCCAGGTGATGTCGATATTATCCCCTTGCGCCAGCGCCATCCGGTCGTCCGGCCCATCGATCTCGATCAGCGCCTCAGCGCGTGTTGACGGCGGCAGATCTTCCAGAATCCTGCCTATGGCGGGAAGTGCTGTGTCGTCGCCGAGCAGAAGCAAGGTCTGCGCCACCGGAGCGTCGCCGCCACCGGGTCCGATCATGCCGATGACATCTCCCGCCTGTGCATTTTGCGCGAAGCTGGCGGCGGGCGTCTCCTGGCCGGAGTGCAGCACGAAATCGACATCGAGCCAGCCGCTTGCGGCATCCAGCGCCCGGATCGTGTAGACCCGCACGGCAAGCGCATCGTCGCCCGAAGGCCAGACAATCAAGCCATCGGCACCCATCGACGGCCAGAGCGGCTGGCGGCCAGCCGGCGGCAGCAGCAGCCGTATGTGCAGGCCGCCATGGCTAAACCGGCCGAGATCCTTACCGGCGAAGCGCAGACGCTGCATATGCGCCGAGATCCGCGTCGACGACATCACCGTGATCTCGCGGAAGAAGACCGGCATGCCGGCGTCAATGCCGTCGCCTTGCCAATGGATGCCCCTAGTCGTGCCGAGATGTTCGGCGACATGGCCGGCAACCGTCATCTTCATGTAGGACAGGCAGGTTTCGTCGGACGCCGCGACGCGGATCAGTACGCTTTCATCATCGAGCGTGGCGCTCAACGAACCATAATAGAGGCGAAGCTCCCATTGGTCGGCGACGCCGGTGTCGATCTCGAATTCGCTGTGCTCGGCGCGCAGCCGGTCCATCACCGACCTGATCGCCGCGTCGCTGATCCGGGTTTGCGCGCTCAATTGGTCCATCATTCAAGTCCTTTGCAACAGTTCGGGGCAAGCGCCGCAGCGCCACCGCGGTCAGCGGCATGCCACAGCCGCTCAAGCGCTTCCACACAAACATGACTATCACAGTCATATTATGCGATGAACGCCTAGCGCGCCGCAAGGCGATCGGGAAGGAAATCGACGAACACGCGCACCTTCGGCGACAAATGGCGGTTGGAAGGCCACAGCATCCGGAACTGGCCACGGCCGTCGACATGACCGTCGAGAACGGTACGCAGCCTGTCTTCGTGCAGCGCCTCACGCACCAGGAAATCCGGCATGCAGGCGATGCCGAGGCCGGCGATCGTGGCGCCCTTCAATGCTTCCATGTTGTTGCAGGTCAGCATCGAACGGATCTGCGGTTCAGCGCTTCCGGTTATGAACGGCCACTCCAGCAGCCTGCCGCTGTTGAGGAAGCGGAAGTTTATGCCGAAATGCCTGATGAGATCCGCCGGCTCGCCGGGTGTGCCATGGCGCTCGAGGTAGGAGGGCGCCGCGCACAGCAGCATGCGGAAGGGCGCAACGGGTCTCGACACGAGGCGCGAATCAGGCAGCTCGCCGCTGCGGATCGCGACATCGATGCCCTCGTCGATGACGTCGACGATCCGGTCGTTGAAATCGATGTCGAGTTCGATCTCGGGATAGCGGGCCATGAACTCCGACAGCACCGGCAGCAACAGATGATAGGTGACGATCGGGGTGGATATGCGCAGCCGCCCACGCGGTGTTTCCCGTGTCCGCGACAGCATCGCCTCGGCATCGTCGATGTCGTCGAGGATGCGGCGCACCCGCTCGTTGAACAGCTTGCCCTCTTCCGTCAGGCCAATGCGCCGCGTGCTGCGCTGCAGGAGCCGCACGCCGAGTTCCTGCTCGAGCCGGGCGACACTTTTGCCGACAGCGGAAGCCGAGATGCCAAGCGCCCGTCCGGCAGCGACGAAATTGCCGAATTCGGCGGTGCGGGCAAAGGCCAGGAGCCCGTTGAGACGATCCATCGTGTCATTCCATTCGAGCGTTTCAGTCCGATATACCAGGAAATATAACACTACTCTTCCTGAAATGCCGACGACCTATCTTGTCATCACGACCGGCTCCGCAATCGCGGCCCACCGGCGAGTGCTGTTTCAGATAGGAAAATCCATGACTTCCAGGACCACAACCGGCTCTGCCGAGAGATGGCTCGTGCTCTTGTCCGTGTGCCTTGCCGCGATGACGATGCCATTGACCTTCACCGGTCCGGCCGTCGCTCTGTCGCGCATCGCGGCCGATCTCGGTGGCAGTCCCATCGAGCTCAACTGGGTGACCAACGCCTTCATGCTGACCTTCGGCGCCACCCTGATGGCGTCGGGCGCCCTGGCCGACAACCACGGCCGCAAGCGCCTCTTCCTCGTCGGCCTCTCCCTCTATATCCTGGCATCACTAGGCGCGATGCTGGCGCCGGACATCATCTGGTTCGACATCTTCCGGGCCGTGCAGGGGATCGGCAGTGCGGCCGCCTTCGCTGGCGGCGCCTCGGCACTCGCCCAGGAATTCGAAGGGCCATTGAGGCTGCGCGCCTTCAGCTTCCTCGGCACCAGTTTCGGCATCGGCCTCGCCTTCGGCCCGATCGCGTCGGGCCTGCTCATCTCCGCATTCGGCTGGCGGTCGATCTTTCTTCTGGTTGCGGCACTCGCGATTGCCGCCGCCATGCTCGGCCTGCGCACCATCAGGGAATCGCGCGACCCGGATGCGACGGGCCTCGACTGGGCGGGAGCCGGCACCTTCACGATCGCGCTGGCGTCGCTGACCTATGGCGTGCTCCAGGCGCCGCAGAGCGGCTGGGCTGATCCCCTCGTCGTCACGCTTCTGGCCGCTTCTATCATCTGTTTTGTCGCCTTCGTCGTTGTCGAGCGGCAAGCACAACGGCCGATGCTCGATCTCACGCTGTTTGCCTACCCCCGCTTCGTCGGCGTCCAGTTCCTGGCTGCGGCACCCGCTTACGCCTTCGTCGTCCTGCTCGTCCTGTTGCCGATCCGTTTCATCGGCATCGAAGGGATGAACGAGATCAAGGCCGGGCAATTGATGATCTGCCTCTCAGGTCCGCTGCTGATCCTGCCGATGCTCGCCGGCCAGCTGGCGCGCTGGATCGCACCGGCCACCATCTGCGGCGTCGGCCTACTCGTCGCTGCCGCCGGGCTTGTCTGGCTGAGCCTGACACCACCGGTCGATAGTGCGCTGATGGCGCCGCTGATGCTGATCGGCGTCGGCGTCGCTCTGCCCTGGGGATTGATGGACGGGCTTGCGGTCAGCGTCGTGCCAAGGGAGCGCGCCGGCATGGCGGTCGGCATCTTCAACACCACCCGCGTCGCCTGCGAGGGTGTGGCGCTGGCGATCGTCATGGCGACGCTTTCCGGCTTTGCCGCCGCGCAGCTCGCCGCACAAGGAATGGCATCTTCGACGGACGCAGCGGCGGCAGCCCAGTTGCTGGTGACCGGCAATCTCGGCGAAGCAGCACAACATCTGCCCCAAGCCGGAGCCATTGTTCTGGTCCAGGCCTACGAGACGGCGTTCGACAGGCTGCTGATCGTGTTGGCGGCGATCACCGTCGTCACCGCCCTTGTCGTCTTCCTTGGCCTGCGTCGCGTATCGGCTTCGGAGCGCGAAACCGCCGCCCTGCCGGCATGCCAGGAAGGGTAGCCGTCAGCGGACGGGCCTCGCTATCAATCCAGCCTGTGCATCAGGTCCTCATCCAGCCAACGGCCGAAGAAATAGACCAGTTGCTTGTGCCACCACGGCCAGTCGTGGCTGACATCGCCGCCCCAGTAATCGACCCAGGCGGGAATGGATTTGTCGCGCAGGATCTGTTCCAACCTGCGCGTCTCGACCAGCATCCGCTCTTCCCACGCGCCCTGCCCGCAGCAGAAGATCAGCCTGAGCGTCTTCAGCCGGGCCAGCAGTTTGGGATCGACGATGCCGGGCAGATAGTCGAGCGGCGAGTTGTAGAAAATGTCGCCCTCGAGCGCCCTGCCGAAAAAATCGCGGGCCGAATAGACGCCCGACAGCGCGATGACGCCGCTGGCGAGTTCGGGAAAGCGGAAGACGAAGTTCGAGGAGTGATAGCCGCCCATCGAACAGCCCGAGAACAGCGGCTTCAGCTTGCGCCCGCCATTGGCCTGCTCGGCCGTGGTCAGGAAGTCCGGCAGCGCTTCCTCGCGCACATAGCGGAAATAGGCCTCGTGGCGGGCAATGCGATGGGCCGCGTCGGCATGCTTGTCGAAGAAGGATTCCGAATCGACGCCGTCGACCGTGAACAGCTGGATGCGGCCGGTGTCGATGAATTCGGCCAGTGCGCCCACCCCGCCGGAATCCTCGAACTGGTAGAACCGGCCCTGCGAGGTCGGAAACACCACCACCGGCCGGCCGGCATGGCCGTAGCGCTTGTATTCCATGTCGCGGCCGAGTTGGCTCGAGAAATTCTTATGATAGGAAATGTCCATTGCCTCACGCCTTTTCCGCGTGGATGTACGCGACCGCTTCGCGCAGCGCTGCTTCGTCTTTCGAGCGCATCTGGTAGGCGTAATTTCCCATGGCGCGGCTGAAAACCTCTTCGATGGCCTGATGATGGACGATCTTGTCGCGGTGCGCGGCTAGCACGTCCTCATGGCTGTGCAAATAGTGGAGGCGTCGCTTGCGGCTGGCATAGGCGGTGAAATATTTTCCCTCGTAAGGGCCGCCGGCGGCATCCCTGACCACCATGTCGGCCCACGCCGCATAGACATCGATGTCGAACGTATAGTTGATCGCATCGGTCATCCAGGCGCCGGGCGGGCGCATGTTGACCTCCAGCGCGATGACACGGTCGTCCTTGGTCTCGAACAGCTCGATGTGGAAGAAGCGTTCACGCACGTCGAATGCTTTCAGGATCTTTCGACCGGCCTCCTCGACCGCCGGGTTGATCCTGGGAAAGCAGGTATAGCTCATGTGGCGGTCCTTGTTGACCACCTCCATGACGCTCTGGTCGTAGCGGTGGCTGGCCGCCAGCACCACCTCGCCGTCGCGGTTGACCAGCCCGTCATAGGTCACCACCAGCCCCTCGATGAACTGCTCCATGACGAAGGTCACGTCCTCGGGCTTGTCCCGGAAGAACTGGTCGAGCTCCTTGGCGTTGGAGATCTTGAAGGTATTCGATGCGCCGGAACCGCTGTCGGGCTTGACCACCACCGGATAGCCAACGCGCCGGATGAAGGTCATGGCCCCGGCGCGGTCGGAACATTTGCGCTGCGCGATGGTGTCGACGCCGCTCTTGCGGAAGAAGGCACGCATGCGGCTCTTGCGCTTCAGGTTCTTCACGAAATCGAGCTTGGTGCCGTAGATGTTGAAATCGGTGCGGATGTTGGCTTCCAGCTCCAGCCAGTGTTCGTTGAGCGATTCAAAGCGGTCGATGCGGCCCCACTTGTGGATGAAATGCCCCATTGCCCGGAACACCGGATCGTAGTCCTCCATGTCGGCGACACGGTAGTACTCGCTGAGCGCCGCCTTCAGCTTGGCATCGAGCGCGTCATAGGGCGCGTCGCCGATACCGAGCACCCTGGCCCCGGCCTTCTTCAAACGGTCGCAGAAATCCGCGCCATTGGCGGGAAAATGCGGCGAGAAGAACACGAAATTCATGGACGACCCCTCCCGGCGACTGGACATCGCAACCCGTCGCCCAAGTCTGGCGCATTTGCCGCGCCTGGGGAAGAGCACGCGCGTCGGGGTGCCGCCCGTCTCAACCAGCCGGCAGACAAATCGGACAACTCATCTGCTGCCTAATCCGGACGACTGCTTACGACACGGCCTGCCGAACTCAGCTGAACAAAGGCCTGGCGGCGGCAGTCAGTTCGGCGTGTTGGCAGCTTTTGTGCCGAAAGTTTTTTAATGATAGGAATTTTTTCTTGACTCCCTGCCCTCAGCTATGGTACATTTTCGCCCATGGTGCTGATTTGCGCCAGTGACCCGCCGCACAGGCGGGTTTTTCGTTTGATGCTCCGTCAGCCACGCGCCTGCGGAGGGGCAGCCTCGCCGCCTCGCAAATATTCCTGCTGTGAAAAAGTCCGATTTGCATGCGCGACTGATATTTGCGATCTGCTCGCGTCAGGGCGGGATATCAGGAGGAGCATAGCCGATGCGCTGGAACATGATGATCTTGGCCTCTTGCCTGCTGACCGCCGGCTGTGTCGGCGGCACGTCGATGTCGGAACAGCAGGATGCGAACGTCCAGTCCTCCCTGCAATACGACACCGTGCCGTGCGACCAGTTGCTGGCGCAGCGCAACGGGTTGGCGCAGCAATACAACCTGCCGATCAAGGCCAAGCCGACCTTCTCCAATCCGGCGATGGGCTTCGGCCCGTTCACGCCGGACATGCGCTCGAAGGCCAAGCGCGATACCGACAAGGCGAGCGGTGAGATCGATGCCATGAACCGGTCGATCGATCGACGCGACTGCGGCCAGCCGGAGAAGCAGAAGAAGCTCGCTCTGCCCGGCTAGCTAATACCCCGCCTTGCGGTCCACCAGATTGTCGAGCTTTTCGCCGCGTTCGAAGGCGTCCATCTGGCGCAGCATGATCGGCGCCAGATGCACCGGATCGGAGGTCGCCGCCGCGTGTGGCGTCACGAACACTTTCGGATGCCCCCACAGCGGACTGGTCTTCGGCAGCGGTTCGACCTCGAACACGTCGAGGCTTGCCTCCTTCAACGTGCCGTCATCCAGCGCCCGCAAAATGTCGGCATCCTTCTGCAGGCGGCCACGCCCGGCATTGATCAGCACCGAGCCGCCGAGGCCGTTGCGTTTCCGCAGCTCCTTCAGCACGCCGTAGTTGATGATGCCCCTGGTCTCCGGCGTCAGCGGCAGAAGCACCACCAGGATGTCGGTTGCCTTGAGGAAGGGGATCAATCCAGCTTCGCCGGAATAGGTCGCGACGCCTTGCATGGCCTTGTCGGTGCGCGACCAGCCATTGACGGCAAAGCCGAGCGAGAGCAGCACCGAGGCCGCGGCGCGGCCGAGACTGCCGAGGCCCATGATGCCGACCGAAATGTCACCGGCAGGCCTCTGCTGCGGCTCATGCCAGATCTTCTTCGACTGCTGCGACCGGTAGAGCAGGCCCTGGCGGTGATGGTCGAGCACCCGCCAGACGACATATTCCGTCATGTACTGGGTGAGGTTGTCGGCAACGATTTTGACGATCGGCACGTCGGGCAGGCCGGGATCGGCGAAGATATGGTCGACGCCGGCGCCGATCGAGAAGATGGCGCGCAGATTGGGCAGCGACGCCAGGATGTTCGGCTTCTGCTTCCATACAACGGCATAGGTGATCGAGGGGTCGCTGGCGCCGTCCGGCTCCAGCACCACCTCGCGTTCGGCCGACAGCAGGTCGCGCCAGCGCTGCGGATGAAAGCCGGTGACGGCAAGCAGGATGCGGCCTTTTTCCATTGCGGTCCTTTAGTCCCTCTTTACGCAAATCACTCGCTGACGATGCCGACCGGTGCCGTCTCGATCTTGAAGGCGGCCGAGATCAGCGCCCGAGTATAGTCGGTTTGCGGATTTTCAAAAATCTGCTGGGAAGGGCCGGCTTCGACGATCCTGCCATTGCGCATGACGATGACGTCGTTGGCGAGCGCGCGGATGACTTTCAAATCATGGCTGATGAAGAGATAGGCGAGGTCGTGCTTGGCCTGCAGGCTGCGCAGCAGGTCGACGACCTGCGCCTGCACGCTCATGTCGAGTGCCGATGTCGGCTCGTCCAGCATGACGAAGCGCGGGTTGAGCACCATGGCGCGTGCGATGGCAACGCGCTGGCGCTGGCCACCGGAAAACTCGTGCGGGTAGCGGTTGCGGGTCGCCGGATCGAGCCCAACCTCCTTCAGCACGGCGGCCACCTTGTCGTCGCGCTCGTCGGGCGACAGCTTCGGCTCGTGGATCTTGAGGCCTTCCTCGATGATCTCGGCGATCGACATGCGCGGGCTGAGCGAGCCGAACGGATCCTGGAAGACGATCTGCAATTCGCGCCTGAGCGGCCGCATTGCATTGAAGGACAGCTGGTTGATGTCGCGACCGTTGAACTGGATCATGCCGGTCGACGAGATCATGCGCGCCAGCGCCAAGCCGAGCGTCGTCTTGCCGGAGCCGGATTCGCCGACCACGCCGAGCGTCTGGCCGGCGCGCACGGTGACATCGATGCCGTCCACTGCCTTCACATTGTCGACGGTGCGGCGGAAGAAGCCCTGCTTGATCGGGAACCAGACCTTTATGTCCTTGCCGGTCATGACCGGCTTGGCGTCGGCATTGGCGGCCGGCGGCTTGCCCTTCGGCTCGGCCGCCAGCAGATGCCTTGTGTAGGCATGCTGCGGATTGGCGAAGATCTCCTTGGTCGGGCCGGTCTCGACGATCTTGCCCTTGGTCATCACGCAGACGCGGTCGGCAATCTTGCGCACGATGCCGAGATCATGGGTGATGAACAGCATCGACATGCCCTTGCGGCTCTTCAAGCCGGCCAGCAGTTCGAGGATCTGCGCCTGAACGGTGACGTCGAGCGCCGTCGTCGGCTCGTCGGCGATCAGAAGTTCGGGCTCGTTGGCCAGCGCCATGGCGATCATCACGCGCTGGCGCTGGCCCCCGGACAACTGGTGTGGATAGGCATCGAGGCGCTTGTGCGGATCGCGGATGCCAACCTCGTTGAGCAGGGCCAGCGTGCGCTCCTTGGCGGGGCGGTCGGCCATGCCTTGGTGCAGCTTCAGGATCTCGACGATTTGATGCTCGATCGTGTGCAGCGGATTGAGCGAGGTCATCGGCTCCTGGAAGATCATGGTGATCTTGTTGCCGCGCACCTGCCGCAACTGCTTCTCGCCCATCGCCAGCAGGTCGTTGCCCTGGAACACGATCTTTCCCGAGGGGTGGCTGGCGCTTGGATAGGGCAAAAGCTTCAGCACCGAAAGCGCCGAGACCGATTTGCCGGAGCCGGATTCGCCGACCAGCGCCACCGTCTCGCCCTTGGCGATGTCGAACGAGATGTGGTCGACAGCCGTCGACTGGCCGCCGCCCTGGCTGAAGGCGACGCTGAGGTCCTGTACGCTGAGCAAGGGGGCTTCGCTCATCGGAACGTTTTGCGCGGATCGAAGGCGTCGCGCGTCGCCTCGCCGACGAAGACCAGCAGGGACAGCATCAGCGAGATGACGACGAAGCCGGAAATGCCGAGCCAGGGCGCATTGAGGTTGCGCTGCGCCTGCTTGAGCAATTCGCCGAGCGAGGCGGAGCCGGGCGGCAGGCCAAAGCCGAGGTAGTCGAGCGAGGTCAGCGTCGAGATCGAGCCCGAGAGCAGGAAGGGCATGAAGGTCAATGTCGCCACCATAGCATTGGGCAGCAGGTGCCGGAACATGATGGTGCGGTTGGGCACGCCGAGCGCCCGGGCCGCGTTGACATATTCGAAATTGCGGGCGCGCAGGAACTCGGCCCGCACCACGCCGACCAGCGCCACCCAGGAAAACAGCAGCATCAGGCCGAGCAGGATGAAGAAGCCCGGCGGCAGGATGGCGGCGACGATGAGCAGGAGATAGAGCACCGGGATGGCGGACCAGATCTCGATGAAACGCTGGAACAAGAGATCCGTCCAGCCGCCGAAATAGCCTTGCACGGCGCCGGCCGCGACGCCGATCAAGGCGGAGCCGGCGGTCAGGATCAGGCCGAACAGCACCGAAATGCGGAAGCCGTAGATGACGCGCGCCAGCACGTCGCGGGCCTGGTCGTCGGTGCCGAGCCAATTCCAGTTGCCGACGATGCAGGCGGGGTCGGCAGCACCCTGCGGATACTGGTTGCAGCGTGTCTTGGCGTCATACTGCCACGACGGCCTGGCCGGTGCTGCTTCGGGAATAGCGTTGTTGACCGTCTGATAGGAGTAGCGCACCGGCGGCCAGATCATCCAGCCATTGGCGTTGATCTCGTCCTGGATGACCGGATCGCGATAATCGGTGACGGCATAGAAGCCGCCGAATTTTTCCTCGGGGTAGGCGACCAGCACCGGAAACAGGATTTCGCCCTTGTAGGAAGCGATGATCGGCTTGTCGTTGGCGATGAACTCGGAAAACAGCGACACCACGAACAGGACGAGGAAGATCCACAGCGACCAGTAGCCGCGGCGGTTGGCTTTGAAGTTCTGCAGGCGGCGCTTGTTGAGCGGCGACAGAAACGGCCGCTTGATCCGCGCGGGTGCCGCGTCGACGGGGACTGTAGCCTCCGACATCAAACGTCTCTCCGCTCGAAATCGATGCGCGGATCGACCCAGGTGTAGAGCAGGTCGGACAAGAGGCCGACGAACAGCCCCAGCAGCGAGAAGATGTAGAGATTGGCGAACACCACCGGATAGTCGCGCTCGACCACCGACCGGAAGCCGAGCAGGCCGAGGCCATCGAGGGAGAAGATGTTCTCGATCAGCAGCGAGCCGGTGAAGAAGGCCGAGATGAAGGCGCCGGGAAAACCGGCGATGACGATCAGCATGGCGTTGCGGAAGACGTGGCCGTAGAGCACCTGCCGTTCCGACAGACCCTTGGCCCGCGCCGTCACCACATACTGTTTGCGGATTTCTTCGAGGAACGAGTTCTTGGTCAGCAGCGTCGTGGTGGCGAAGGCCGACAGCACCAGCGCGGTCAGCGGCAATGTCATGTGCCAGAAATAGTCGACGATCTTTCCCCACCACGACAATTGATCCCAATTGTCCGAGGTGAGGCCGCGCAACGGAAACCAGTCCCAGAAAGACCCGCCGGCA
>NZ_RZPW01001080.1:0-1578 GCF_003998455.1 Mesorhizobium sp. M7A.F.Ca.CA.001.08.2.1
CGGCGAGATGATCGATGGCGTAGTCGCGCCATTCATTGGCGGCGACCATGCGTCCGTAGAGCCTGAGGATCTGGTCCAGCTCGCGTCGGTCGAACCGCACCGGCTGATCGAGACGTTCGCGTCGCGCCTCGTGCAGCGGGATTATTGCGGATGCGTCCCCATCCCCCGTCCCGCCACTGTCATCGGTCATGCCTCGATCCTTCAAAATGAATCTTTGCCAACCAAAGTTGGCGTGTTCGCGACTGAATTGCAAGGCCCGGCGAACCGAGCCCCGCGCCGCGCCGTTTCCGTCACGTCCAGTCACTTTTATGAAACGCCGTGTTGGAATTGGTGATGTTCCGCCACATTTCTGCCTTTTTTTATCCGCGCTCATGCCCCAATGTCCGACGAATTTACCGGCGTTGCCTGAGACGGTTCGGTCCGGCACCGGCTCGTAAACCCCAAGCCCCCCGCCCACGGGTCTGCGTCGGATCGAACCAACCTCGGCTCTTCCTCGGAAGAACCGGGAGCGACGATCCCAAAACCTAAATGACCGGCGTCAGAAGCAAGCTGACGTCGGTTTTTTATTGGCTGGTGATAGGTGAACCTTCGCGCTACCGCGGCAGGGGTTTGAGCGCTCTATCTCAAGGCTTGTGGATGAATGCGGCGCCGAGAATGGGACCGGGCATGCCGTCCTTGCCGACCGACTGCAGCAGCACGGCGCAGCCGCCCTTTTTGGCAATCTCGCTCATCGGCAGTTCGTAGCGCTGTGCCTTGCCATGCCACATGCCGGCGGTCTGGATGCCGGTGACGGCGTTCCAGTAGGTCATCTTGCGGCCGGTATTTTCGCCCTCGCCGACTTTGACCGTCTGCGGCGGGTCGAAATAGACGATGACGACATGGGCGTCGCTGGGGCCGTTGCCGGCATCGCCGGCGTCGATCATCACGCGATCGCTGGTGCGGCTGACCTTGACGGCGACGCGCATGCCTTCACCGCTTTTGGCCATGCGGGCGAGCGCACCATCGACCTCGCCGCGGTTGGCGCCGTTGACATGGACGCGGCCATTGATGACGGCCTGCGGCGTATAGACGGAGCGGCTGCCGAAGGCGCGCATATAGTCGTATTGCCGCTCGGTGTTCTCCTTGCGGCCGAGCGTGTCCTGCCAGCCGAGATAGTCCCAGTAGTCGACGTGATAGGCGAGCGCGACGATGTCTTCCTTGGCGGCAAGTTCGGAGAACAGAGTATCGGCCGGCGGGCAGGAACTGCAGCCCTGGCTGGTGAACAGCTCGACCACGCCCAATGGCTTTTCGATCTGGACCCGGTCGGTCTGGGCGCGATCGGATTCGCCGGCATGCCCGGCGCCGGCAGACGCCGAGAAGGCCAGCGCAAGAGCTGCCAGCCACAATGATTTTCGCGAGGCCATGGCCATTCCGATTCCCGCCGGTGATGCCGGCTTTATCTTGATTGCTGAAATATGTGGCAGAACCGGAAGTCAACGGGAAGTCACGTTGCGGTGAAATTTTGCCGTTGCAGCCGACCGCAACGCCGCAATAGGAAGGATCTGCGCTTCAGGATAGAAACCGATTCGGGCGGCAATC
>NZ_RZPW01001081.1:0-1577 GCF_003998455.1 Mesorhizobium sp. M7A.F.Ca.CA.001.08.2.1
TGGCTTTTCCAGTCACTCACGATACCTTTGTCCCGGGATGTCGAACGCCGTTTATGGAACCGAATTCTGGCCTTGGCGCAAGTCTGACCTGCGAGCCAATTGGTGAACGAACCTTGTTCCATCGTTCACTTTTATGACACAGTCCATTCTGTGTTTGCCGCCTTTGCGGAAACTGCCCTGGTCCTCATATTGGCGTGGACAGCGGCGAGGGCCGCACATGTACCAAGGGAAGGAGCGAGACAATGCTCGACCAGATCAAGGGCCTGCATCACGTCACGTCGATGGCCAGGGATGCCCGCCAGAACAACGATTTCTTCACCAGGAAACTCGGTCAGCGCCGGGTCAAGAAGACCGTCAATTTCGACGCGCCCGATGTTTACCATCTTTACTACGGTGACGAGGCCGGTACGCCGGGTTCGGTGATGACCTATTTCCCCTTCCCCGACATCGGCAAGGGCCGGCATGGGGTCGGGGAAGTCGGAACCACCGTCTACTCGGTGCCGGAAGGCACGCTTGGCTATTGGGAAAAACGCTTTGCCGATGAGGGCGTCACCGGCCTCTCGCGCGAAGAAACCTTCGGTGAGAAGCGCCTGGCTTTTGCCGGACCGGATGGTGACGGCTTCGCGCTGGTCGAGTGCAAGAGCGACAGCAGAGCACCCTGGGCGAAAGGCGGCGTTCCCACGGATGAGGCGATCCGAGGCTTTCATTCCGTGTCGCTCAGGCTGAAGGATGGCGGCGCCACGGAAGAGCTGCTGAAGTTCATGGGCTATGAGGAAGTCGACAAGTCCGGCAATCTCAGGCGGCTGGCGGTGAAGAACGGCAATGGCGCCGATGTCATCGACATCGAATCGCTGCCGAGCACTGCCTTCGCCGACCTCGGCGCCGGCTCCGTCCATCACGTCGCCTTCGCGGTCGAGAACCGCGCCAGGCAGCTGGAAGTACGCAAGGCGTTGATGGACACCGGCTATGGGGTGACGCCGGTGATCGACCGCGACTACTTCTGGGCGATCTATTTCCGCACACCGGGTGGCGTGCTGTTCGAAGTCGCCACCAACGAGCCGGGTTTCGATCGCGACGAGGATACCGCTCATCTGGGCGAGGCGCTGAAGCTGCCGACGCAGCACCAGCACCTGCGGCCCTATCTCGAACAGCATCTGCAGAAGTTGGAAGGCTGAGACCATGAGCAAGGACGCTTACATCCACAAGGTGCTGCCCGGTTCGCCGGGCGGTCCATTGCTGTTCGTCTTCCATGGCACGGGAGGCGATGAGAATCAGCTTTTGTCGCTGGGGCGCGATCTCGCGCCCCAGGCAACCATCGTCTCGCCGCGCGGTGATGTGTCGGAACAAGGTGCCGCGCGCTTCTTTCGCCGCGCCGCCGAGGGCATCTACGATATGGACGACCTGGCGCGGGCGACGACCAAGATGGCGGGCTTCGTCAAGGCCCATGTTGAAGCAGCGAAGCCATCGGCCGTGCTGGGTCTCGGCTATTCCAACGGCGCCAATGTCCTGGCCTCGGTGGTGTTCGTGGTTCCAGCGCTGTTCGACGCGTCGGTGCTGATGCATCCGCTGATCCCGTT
>NZ_RZPW01001082.1:0-1570 GCF_003998455.1 Mesorhizobium sp. M7A.F.Ca.CA.001.08.2.1
TCGCGTGTCAGCACGACATCAACCCGGTCGCCCGGCGTGACGAAGCCGCCAACCCCGGCGATCTCGTCGGTACGGATGGTCACCGCCCGCATTCCGGGCGTCATCATGTTGGAGAGCGTCGCGCGGCCATTCGGGCCGGACAGCTTGGTCAGCAGCACCGGTTCGTTGACCTCGATCGGCGACAGCACCACGCGGCTGCCGTCGGCGAGCAACCCATTGATGGTGGTGAAGGCGCCCTGCGGCACGGACTCTTGCGACCACGGGATTTCGCTGAGCTGCGCGCGGTCGAGCTCCATGCCGTAGCGCAACGGGGCATTCGCCACCACGATGGTCTTGAATTCGACCTTCGGCACGACAGGTGCCGGAATCGACGACGTCTTCTCTTCGGAATCGGCCTTGGCCTGGCTTTTGACCCAGAAATCCGCGGCAAAGATCGAGATCGCGCCGAAAACGGCGGCGATGCCGATCATCGATATGGCCTTGCCCCTCACGCCTAAACCCCTGATATCAGCAGTTTCTTATTTAGTTGGGCTCACGTTAGGCGGCATTGTTAAAGAATCAGGAATCCCGGGCGTTGGTATCGGATCTATTTCCGCCGGCTTGGTTATCGAATGGTTTTGGGGTAAGAGGGCCCAGATCCCCGAACGGAACAGGAACCTCGGTCGCTTGGCGCTGAAAAGCGTGGCAGTATCGCGAGGTGATTCGCAGCACCGGAACCTATGGCAGGCATGGACGACAGCAACGATCTCTTCGGCAATATGGACAAGCAGCCGCAGCCGGTGCGTACCGCTGCGCGCCCGGCGGATCCACTGGTGGTGCAAGCCACCAAGCGTCCTGCCTCGACCAAGGACGGCAGCGAGGGCTATAGCGCCGCCGACATCGAGGTGCTGGAAGGGCTGGAGCCGGTGCGCCGCCGGCCAGGCATGTATATCGGCGGCACCGACGACAAGGCGATGCACCATCTGTTCGCCGAGGTCATCGACAATTCGATGGACGAAGCGGTTGCCGGCCACGCCACCTTCATCGATGTCGAGCTTTCGGCTGACGGCTATCTCGCCGTGACGGACAATGGCCGCGGCATCCCGATCGATCCGCACCCGAAGTTCAAGAAGCCGGCGCTTGAAGTGATCATGACGACGCTGCATTCGGGCGGCAAGTTCGACTCCAAGGTTTACGAGACATCAGGCGGCCTGCATGGCGTCGGCGTGTCCGTGGTCAACGCGCTGTCGGACCATCTCGAGGTCGAGGTCGCGCGGGGACGGCAACTCTATCGGCAAAAATTCTCGCGCGGCGTTCCCGTGACCGGCCTGGAACAGTTGGGCGAGGTCCACAACCGGCGCGGCACAAAGATCCGCTTCCACCCCGACGAGCAGATTTTCGGCAAGGGCGCGGCGTTCGAACCGGCGCGGCTCTACCGTATGACGCGCTCGAAAGCCTATCTGTTCGGCGGCGTCGAAATCCGCTGGACCTGCGATCCGTCGCTGATCAAGGAAAAAGACCAGACGACGGCCAAGGCGGAATTCCATTTTCCCGGCGGCCTGAAGGACTATCTCAAGGCATCGCTCGGCGA
>NZ_RZPW01001083.1:0-1567 GCF_003998455.1 Mesorhizobium sp. M7A.F.Ca.CA.001.08.2.1
GGTCTGCGCTTCCTGGTAGGTGCCGCCCCACGAGGCGACGGTGATGGTGTCGCCCGCCATTGCGGGGGCCGCGAGGGAGGCCATGAGGCCCGCCATCGCAACGATACTAACGCTTCTGGTCCTGTTCATTTTTTCGGCTCTCCACCGGTGTTCCCATTGTTTTTGATTTAGCATGCTATTTTGTATACAATTTTGAGTGTAGCTTCGGGATCAGCGATGTCAACGCCGATCGGCGCGCCTGGGGTCGTCGACCCGGGCTGGGAGATGGGGCGCCGGGGCGTGGCAAACCGCGCCGACTTTGAATACAGCTATGCGTGAGAACATATGCCGGCGGAAAGACCGGAGAACTGGAAACGGAACTTGGCCAAGGAAACCAAAAACACGCTGCGCGACTCGGTCTATTCCGCGCTCAAGGCGATGATCGTGACCGGCCAGATCCCGCCGGGATCGCGCGTCACCGAGAACGACATCGCCGCAAAACTCAATGTCAGCCGCACGCCGGTGCGCGAGGCCTTCAACCGCCTCGAGCGCGACGGCCTGGTCACCGGCCGGCCGCGCCAGGGCTATGTCGTCACCGAGTTCGACATCAACATGTTCCGCGAGGCCTTCGAGATCCGCGAACTGCTCGACGGCCACGCGACGGCACTGGCCGCCGCTGCTGCGACGGAACAGGACAAGGCGCGGCTGCGTGCCATGCTGGCCGAATGCGAGCGGCTGGCCGCCATTCCGGAGCGCACCACGCACGAAAAATTCCAGGAGCTCGAAGTCGGCATCGACCTGCACCGCGTCATCGCCGAAATCAGCGGCAATGCGATGCTGCATGGCATGCTGTGCGGCATCCTCGACAAGTGCCAGCACTATGTCTGGACCGAGCTGTTGTGGCTCGACGAATGGAAGATCGCCCGCGACGAGCATGCCGAGATCGTCGAGGCGATCTGCGCCGGCGATGCCGCCCGAGCCGGCACGCTGGCCCGCGCCCACGTAAGGGGCTCGCGCGACAATGTGCTGCGCCTGCTGCAGGCGAAATCGGACTACCAGAGTTTTCTGGCCAAGGCGTCCTGAGCGGCGCTGGTGGCGGCGTCAGATGGTCCGAGCGGCCATGGATATTGCTATCGACAGCACTACTATATGTCTCACGAACTGCGACGAGGACGGTCCAGTGCTTCCCTCGACAGGGCTCGATCGGTTGAGCGCATTTTCGGATGGCGTGTTCGCCGTCCTCATCACGGTGCTGGTCCTCGACTTGCGCCCGCCGGAGTTGCCGACGTTCAAGGCGCTTCTGGAGCTCTGGCCGACATGGCTGAGCTACAGCGTCAGCTATCTCTTCATCGCCATCGTCTGGGCGAACCATCATCATCTGTTACGCCACGCCAGGGAGGCGACAGCCAGCCTGATGTGGTACAATTTCGCACATCTGTTCTCGGTTTCGCTGCTGCCGCTGGCGACCGCGTGGATGGCGGTCAGCGAGCTGGCGCCGCAGCCGGTCGCCTTCTATGCCGCCGTCTTCTTCCTGGTGAACCTGACCTACATTCTTCTGATCCGCGAACTCATCGACCCGATGCCGGAG
>NZ_RZPW01001084.1:0-1565 GCF_003998455.1 Mesorhizobium sp. M7A.F.Ca.CA.001.08.2.1
GCACATAGGAGAAGGTGCGGCCGTTGGCCGTAACGCGTGGCGAGCGCGCCGAAAGCCCGCCGTCGATGACGCCGTCCTCGGAAATGATGCCGGCGAGATACATCTCCGCCACCACTTCGATGATGCCGGAGCCGCAGATGCCGGTGACGCCGGTCGCCTGGACGCTTTCCAGGAAGCCCGGCTCGTCGGACCACAGTTCAGAGCCGATGACGCGGTATTTTGGTTCAAGCGTATCGGGATCGATGCGCACGCGCTCGATGGCGCCGGGCGCTGCTCGCTGGCCGCCGGAGATTTCGGCGCCCTCGAAGGCAGGGCCGGTGGGCGAGGAGGCCGCAACCACCCGCTGGCGATTGCCGAGCACGATCTCGGCATTGGTGCCGACATCGACGATCAGCATCATCTCGTCCTGGCGATGCGGGCCTTCCGACAGCGTCACTGCCGCCGCATCCGCACCGACATGGCCGGCGATGCAAGGCAGCATATAGAGCCTGGCGCCCTGGTTGAGCTTGAGGCCGATGTCGGATGCCTTGATGTGCACCGCGCCCGAAACGGCGAGCGCGAAGGGGGCACCGCCAAGCTCGGTCGGATCGATGCCGAGGAACAGATGGTGCATGATCGGATTGCCAACGAAGACGCTGTCCAGGATGTCGTTGCGCTGGACATTGCCTTCGGCGCAGACCTTGTCGACGAGACCCGAAATGGCCTCACGCACGGCGACCGTCATGCCCTCGCGGCCGTCCGGGTTCATCATCACATAGGAGACGCGGCTCATCAGATCCTCGCCGAAGCGGATCTGCGGGTTCGAGGTGCCCGACGAGGCGGCGACGCGGCCCGACAGCAGCGACACCAGATGCATGGCGATGGTGGTCGAGCCGATATCGCAGGCCAGCCCATAGGCTTCGTTCTTGAGGCCGGGCCAAAGTGCTACGACGCGCGCTGTCTCAGAGTCGGCATCCTTGTAGATGGCGGCGGTCGCGGTCCAGTTGCCCTTGCGCAGGATGCCTTGCACCTGCGGCAGCAGATAAAAATCGAAATCGAGGCTTTTCAAACCCCAATCGTGCATCAGCGCGATCTTCAGCCGGTCGAGATCACCAAGCGGCTTGTGCATGTCGGGTTCTTCGATCTCGACATAGCACATGCGGATCGCCGCATCGCGGGCGATGACCCTGGTGTCGGCATCCTTGCGGATGGTCTGCGCGTTGATGACCGTATCCTGCGGCACGTCGATGACGAGGTCGCCGAGGATTTGTGCCGAGCAGGAGAGGCGACGCCGTTCGGGTAGGCCGCGGACGCGCTCATAGCGCTCTTCCTTGGCGCCCTTGGGCGTGATGTGGTCGTTGGAGGAGGTGATCTTGTGCTTGGCGAAATTGCCTTCCTGCACTTCGATCTGGCAACGCCCGCAAGTGGCGCGTCCGCCGCACACACTTTCGACATAGACGCCGAGCTGGCGCGCGGCATCGAGCACCGGGGTGCCGACAGGAAACCGCCCGCGCTTGCCCGACGGCATGAACAGCACGAGCGGGTCGGTGATGTTTGCAGGTAAATTCACGATTGCGCGCTTATCC
>NZ_RZPW01001085.1:0-1564 GCF_003998455.1 Mesorhizobium sp. M7A.F.Ca.CA.001.08.2.1
CGGCGACTTGATCTTGATCTCGACGAGACCAAGCTGGTGACCGCGCTTGATCAGCCGGTTGACGGTCGCGTGCGAGATGCCGAGTTCCCCGGCGATCTCGGCCTGGGTCTTGCCTTCGACATAATGCAGGACAAGCGCCTGGTGCATCTGGCGAACAGCGGCGATGTCGTCGCGGGTGTTGGGAGGGGCCATGGTCTTGTTTCGCCGCCTTTGAGGTTCAGGACTTCTTGCGGTGCAGGAAGTGATCGATCGACACCGCTGCCAGCAGGATGCATCCCTTGATCATGTCCTGCCAATAGACCGAGACATCGAGCAGGATAAGCGAGCTCGTCACCACCGACAGCAGAGCCATGCCGAGGATCGCCCCGAAGATGGTGCCCGAGCCGCCATTCAGCGAGGCGCCGCCGATGACGGCCGCGGCGATGATGTTGAGCTCCATGCCGGCGCCGAAGGTCGGCGTCGCCGCGCCGAAGCGCGCCATGTAGATGACGCCGGCCACTCCGGCGAGGGTCGAGCACAGCACCGTGACCCAGAACTTCACCTGATTGGTCCTGATGCCGGAGAACTGCGCGGCCTTCTCGTTGGAGCCGGTGTAGAAAACCTTGCGGAAGGCCGTGGCGCGGCGCAGCAGGAAGTCGAAGATCGCCACCACGACGACGAAGATCAGGATGACATAGGGGATGTTGTTGAAGCTGCCCTGGCCGATGGCCTTGAAGGCCGGCGGCAGGGTGAACAGCGAAAGCGGCGTGCCCTTGGTGACCACCAGGCACATGCCGCGCACGATGACCATGGCGGCCAGCGACGTGATGAAATGATTGAGCCCTATCACGGTCACGAAGAAGCCCATGGCCGCGCCGATCAGCGCGCTGACGCCGATGCCGATCAGGCTTGCCGTCCAGGGATCGAGCCCGGCGAGGAACAGCGCACCCGAGACCACCATCGAGAAACACACGACCGAGCCGACGGAAAGGTCGATGCCGCCGACGATGAGCAGGACGGTCATGCCGACGACGACGATGCCTTCGATGGAGAAGCTCATCAGCATGGCGCGGAAATTGCCCCATGTCAGGAAGTGCGGCGAGGCGAAGCTCATGGCGATGCACAGCGCCAGGATGATGACGATCAGCCCGGCCTCGCGCATCGAGGCGAGGTGAGCGAAGTTGATGCGCCGCCCGGCGGACTTGATCTCGGCGTGCACGAGCGCTTCTCCTGATTCCCTAGGCGACATTCTGGGCCTGCCTTTGAATTGAACTGTCCTGGACGCCCGAGGCGAGCATGATGATGGCTTCCTCGCCGAGCTCGCTGGCGGCGAGTTCGCCGGCGATCCTGCCTTCGCGCACCACAAGAACGCGGTCGCACAAGCCAATCAGCTCCGGCAGTTCGGACGAGATGATGATGACGCCGACACCGCTGCCGGCTAGCTGGCGCAGCAGCCGGTGAATCTCGACCTTGGCGCCGACATCGATCCCGCGCGTCGGCTCGTCCATGATGATGACCTTGGGACTGACGGACAGCTGCTTGGCGATGGCAACCTTCTGCTGGTTGCCACCGCTCAGCGTCGACA
>NZ_RZPW01001086.1:0-1563 GCF_003998455.1 Mesorhizobium sp. M7A.F.Ca.CA.001.08.2.1
AGGCAATGCCCCGCCGCGGCACCGGCGGGAAAGCAGATGTAGTCGCCGGCCTTCATGGCATAGGCCGCGTCGCCGACATACGCGGTAAGCGCCCCTTCGAGGATGAAGACATGCTCTTCCTCGAAAATATGGTAATGCGCCGGCGAGGACTGCTTGCCAGCCGGAAGCTCCTCGATTGCCACGCCGACACGGTGTTTTTCGCCAAGGGCGGCCAGCGACAAATGCCGGTAGCGCAGGCCGAAGCGTGGCACGTCGGACCATTCCGTCCACGGCACCTCATCCGATGCGAATGGTAGCGGCGGTTTAGCTTCGTCCACCATTAGGGGCTCCTGGTTCT
This sequence comes from Mesorhizobium sp. M7A.F.Ca.CA.001.08.2.1, assembly GCF_003998455.1. NCBI lineage: Bacteria > Pseudomonadati > Pseudomonadota > Alphaproteobacteria > Hyphomicrobiales > Phyllobacteriaceae > Mesorhizobium > Mesorhizobium sp. M7A.F.Ca.CA.001.08.2.1. The sequence goes on from NZ_RZPW01001086.1 coordinate 338, forward strand.
GTCGCCTTGCCCCTCGTCGCATGCTGCTGGAGGGTCCACAACAGAACAAAGCTGCCAGCTTCCAGCTAAACCGCCAAGCGGTGTTCGCTACGCTCCTGACAAAGCCGGACAGAAGCCGCGCGCTTCAGCCTCGGATGGCCTTGCCCGCCTGCTGCAGCAATTCGAACGCAGCGAAGCGTTTGGCATGCCAGCCGGCCAGCGTAGCGTCGGGATGATAGACCTCGCCGAGTTCCGACATGCCGGCCATCGCCGCCGCCACATCCTTGTAGGCACCGGCGGCGACCGCGCCCAGCATCGCCGAGCCGAGCAGCACCGGTTCCGGCGAGGTCGAGGCCACCACCACCATGCCTGTGGTGTCCGCCAGCAGTTGGCGCACCAGCGGGCTTTGGCCGGCGCCGCCACTGACCACGATGGTGTCGACGGGAATGCCCTTGTCATGCTCGGCCCGCACGATCTGGCGCGCGCCGTAGCCCAGCCCGCAGACCCCGGCGACATAGAGCCCGACCAGGCTGTCGAGGCTGGTGTCGAGATCAAGCCCGGCGATCAGCGCGCGCGCGTCCGGGTCGGCGAAGGGCGCGCGGTTGCCGAGGAACTCCGGCACGACATGGATGCCGCCGACCAGGGCCGGCGTGGCCGCGGCTCCATTGCGGCTTTGCGCCTGCAGCGACAGCCAGGCGCTGAGGCTGAGCCCCTCGGCTTGCGCTTTGGCGGTCGCTTCGCCGGCTGCAGGGTGCATGCGCACCAGATGATCAATCGCAGCACCGGCTGCCGACTGGCCGCCCTCGTTCAGCCACAGGCCCGGCACCATGGCCGAGAAATACGGACCCCAGACACCGTCGACGAAGGCCGGCTCGGCGGTCGACGACATTGTGCAGGCCGAGGTGCCGAAAACATAGGCCATGCGCGACGGCACGCTGCCGAAATCGCCGCGCGCGCCGACCGTGCCGACGCCGCCGGCATGCGCGTCGATCAGTCCGGCCGCCACCTCGGTGCCGGGGTTGAGACCAAGGTCCGCTGCTGCCTGCGCGGTCAATCCGCCGCCGAGTGCGGCACCGGCCGGCACGATCTCGGTGCCGATGCGCGTGAATGCTTCGTCGGCCAGCGCGCCGAGGCCGATCTTGCGGAAATACGTCTCGTCCCAGCGGCTCTCATGCGCCAGATAGGTCCATTTGCAGGTCACCGTACAGACCGAACGGGCAAGGCTGCCGGTCGCCCGCCAGGTGAGG
>NZ_RZPW01001087.1:0-1562 GCF_003998455.1 Mesorhizobium sp. M7A.F.Ca.CA.001.08.2.1
GGTTAGGGGTGGGGGTGCGTGCCGGGCAGACATCTCAGGAATTCCATGTGCGATAGCTCTGCCGTGAACGGGGAGAAGGACGATCCTATCGACGGGCGGCGCTGGCTTCAACAATCGAGGGGCTCCGCTACAGCGCAACCACACGTCCCATTCCCCGCCGAACCGCCTTGCGGTAGGCAAGGTCCGCGGCCACCATGTCTTCCATGGCGACGCCCATGGCCTTGTAGACGGTGACCTGATCGGCGCTGACCCGTCCCGGCCGCAGTCCGAGCAGCATTTCGCCAAGCTCGGTTCCGGTTTGCGGATCAATGCCCGCCAGTTCGCAGGAACCGACCGGCGTCGGGGCAAAGGCATCCCTGGTCTCGACGAACAGGCTGGCCCGCCCGACAAGCTCGACCGGCAACTCGCCGCCCGGCGGGGCGACGCCTACCGACGAGACGTGGCTGCCGGACCGCACCCAGTCGGCCGAGATCACCGGCGCATAGGAATGCGTTGCCAGGCAGACGACGTCGGACGAGCGCACCGCGGCCTCTATATCGGCGACGGCAACGACGCCGGGATATTGCGCGGCGAGCGCCTGCGCATCGGCGAATTCCTTCGAGACGACGCGGATTTCGGCGAAGTCGCGCACCAGCGGCAAAAGATGCAGATGCTGGCCGGCCTGCACGCCGGCGCCGATCACCGTCGCGACCTTGGCGTCGCGGCGGGCGAGTTCACGCACCGAGAGCACGGCCGAGCCGGAGGTGCGCACTGCGGTGATATAGGTGCCGTCCATGACGCAGACCGGCATGCCCGTCTCAGGGTCGAACAGATGGATGGTGGCGAGGTGGCTGGGGATGCCTTTGGCGACGTTGCCCTCGAAGACGTTGACGATCTTCACCGTCAGATGCATGCCTGCCATCCATGCCGACATCGCCAGCGAATAGCCGACCTGCGGAATATCGAGCTGCGGCCGTCCCGGATTGACCACCTTGCCGCCGGACAGCGCCTTGAAGCCGCCGGCGAGCACGTCGAGAAGCTCGTGCAGGTCGATGCAGGTTTTCACCTCGGCCTCGCTCAGGATGAGTACGGGCGTGTCACCCTTGGCCTGGGCGCTGCGGGAGGTGGATATCGCTGATGTCATGGAATCCGCTTTCGTTGTCGGTTGCACGACAACGGTATTGCGATCTATCGGCGTGATGAAATATGCTGTTTTTGTTATTTTGGCGTGATTATCACGCGTGTTCGGCTCAGAAAGCGTGAATCCTGAAATGGACGATCTCGACCGTATCGACCGCTCGCTGCTGCGTTTGTTGCAGGAGGACGGCCGCCGCACGACGCTCGATCTGGCCCGGCGGGTCGGCCTGTCGCCGACCGGGGCGGCGCAGCGCGTCAAGCGGCTGTTCGCCGACGGGTTTATCCGCGCGGTGCGCGCCGTGCTCGATCCGGCCAAAATCGGACAGGCGCAGCTCGTCTTCATCGAAGTGCGGCTCGACCACACGGCGCCGCATGTCTTCGACCGCTTCGCCGAGGCCGTATTGCGGGCGCCCGAGATCATCGAGTGCCACATGGTGGTCGGCGGC
>NZ_RZPW01001088.1:0-1556 GCF_003998455.1 Mesorhizobium sp. M7A.F.Ca.CA.001.08.2.1
GTTCCCGATGGGCAGGGCAGGCTGGTCAACTCGGCCGGCTTCCAGCTGATGGCCTACAGCTACGAAAATGGCGTGCCGGCAGCGACGGTCAACGGCTTCGAGGGATTGGTTCCGGTCGTCATCTCGGACCAGGGAATGACCGCAACGCCGAGCACCGAGGGCAGCTATGCCGGCAACCTGCCGGCAGGCGCGACACCGGTCGCGACCGCCAACCTGCCCGCCGCCAACGCTGCGACCGCGCAATACACGTCGAAATCCTCGATGGTCGCCTACGACAATCTCGGCAACAAGAAGCTGCTCGACGTCTATTTCACCAACACCGGCGCCGGCACCTGGCAGGTGGCGGTCTTCGATCAGTCGAAGGCCACCGCTGGAACATCGTTCCCCTACACCGCCGGCGGCTTGCTGGGCTCGGCCAACCTGACCTTCGACACCACCACCGGCAAGCTCACCGGCACGCCCACCGGCGTTTCATTTACCGTGCCGAACGGCGCCACCCTCAATCTCGATCTGTCGGCGCTGACTCAGCTCGGCACCGGCTTCACCGTTTCCGACGCCCAGGTCAACGGCAACGCGCCGAGCACCATCGACAAAGTCCAGATCAGCAAGGACGGCACCATCTACGCCCAGTACAAGGACGGCTCCACCAAGCCGCTCTACAAGATCCCGCTCGCCGACGTGCAGAGCCCGGACCAGCTCACCGCGCTGCCTGGCAACGTCTATTCGCAGGGTACCGAGTCCGGTGCGGTTCGTGTCGGCTTTGCCAATGAAGGCAAGCTCGGCTCCATCATCTCCGGCGCGCTCGAGAATTCCAACGTCGATATCGCCGAAGAACTGACCAACATGATCGCGGCACAGCGCAGCTACACCGCCAATTCGAAAGTCTTCCAGACCGGTTCCGATCTGATGGACGTCCTTGTCAACCTGAAGAGATAAGACGGGCGTCGCCCGCGAAAGACCCGCATGTCACTGTCTACCGCATTGAGTATCGCCCAGTCGGCGCTTATGAACACCGCGCGACAGACCAGCGTTGTCTCGCGCAACGTCGCCGACGCCTCCAACCCGGACTATTCGCGGCGCCAGGCCGTCGTCACCAGTACGGCGCCGGGCGCGCGTTCGGTCGATATCCAGCGCGCAGCCAACGAGCTTTTGTTTCGCCAGAATCTCGGCGCGCTGTCGGCCTGGAGTGGCCAGAGCGCGCTCTACAGCGGCATGGATCAGCTGGGCGTTGCGGTCAATGGCGTCGACAATGCGTCCTCGCCCTCGACCGCCATCGCCGACCTGCAGAAGGCGCTGCAGCTCTACGCCACCTCGCCGTCCAACCAGAACCTCGGTGCCTCCGTCATCGACGCCGCCAAGCAGGTCGTGCGCTCGCTCAACGAGGGCTCCAAGGCAGTCCAGGATTTCCGCACCCAGACCGACGGCCAGATCGCCACCGCCGTCGATGACCTGAACTCGCTGCTCGGCCAGTTCCAGGATGCCAACACGTCGGTCATGTCCGGAACCCGTTCCGGCACCGACGTTTCCGATGCGCTCGACCAGCGCGACGCGCTTTT
>NZ_RZPW01001089.1:0-1556 GCF_003998455.1 Mesorhizobium sp. M7A.F.Ca.CA.001.08.2.1
GTTCGGCACGGTGACGCTGGCCGCCAACGCCGTGCTGATGAATTTCTTCCTCGTCGCCGGCTATTTCCTCGATGGCTTTGCCACCGCCGCCGAACAGCTGGCGGGCCGTGCCGTCGGCGCACGTGCCGCCGCACCGTTCCGCCAGGCCGTGCGGCTGACGCTGTTCTGGGGTTTCGGGCTGGCGGGAGCCGCGACGCTGGTAATGCTGTCTGGTGGCGCCAATCTGGTCGCCCTCGTGACGACATCGGAGGACGTCCGTTCGGTGGCCGACATCTACCTGCCATGGGCGGCATTCACGGCGCTGAGCGGTGTGCTGGCGTTCCAGATGGATGGCGTCTTCATCGGTGCGACCTGGTCCCGCGACATGCGCAACATGATGCTGCTGTCGTTCCTGGTTTTCGCGGCCGCGCTGCTGACCCTTGCGCCGGCCTTCGGCAACAATGGACTGTGGGCGGCGCTGCACGTCTTCCTGCTGGTGCGAGGCTTCAGCCTGCTGACGATCCTGCGGCTCAGGGTGCGGACGGCGTTTTAGACGGTGCCGCCCGGAAGGCCCTGCGCCCTCCAGGACACCGAGCGGCTGCTTCGCGATAGGAATTTTTTCTTGACTCGGTGATCTCAGCTATGGTAGATTTTTGCCCATGGTGCTGATTTGCGCCAATGACCCGCCGCACTGGCGGGTTTTTTGTTTGATGCGCCGTCAGCCAACGCCCGGCGAAAGCTCCGAAGGAACCCGTCGACCCGAGTTCGTTGCACCATCTGCGAGCGGGCCGTCAGCCGCGACCTGCGCTCCTGAGAGCAGTTCAGAGTTGCCTGGACGCCCAGAAGTCGAGGCGGCTGTCGCGCAACTCGCAAATCGACTTCAGCCGTTCTTTTTCGACGAAACGGGCCATTCCGGAAAGAATACGGCCTGGCAGCGAAGGCCCGGCATAGATCATGCCGGTGTAGAGCTGCACCAGATCGGCACCCGCACGGATCTTGTCCAGCGCCGTATCGGCGGAATCGACGCCGCCGACGCCGACGATGGCAAGCTCCGGCCCGAGCAGTTTGCGCATCTTCGCCAGCACGATGGTCGAACGCTCGAACAGCGGCTTGCCGGAGAGCCCCCCGCTCTCGCGCGCGGTGTCGCCGCTGCGCAGTGGCGGCCGGGAGATGGTGGTGTTGGAGACGATGACGCCGTCCACCCGCTTTTCCGTGACTTCGGCGGCGATGTCCTCCAGCTCTGCCTCGACCAGATCCGGCGCGATCTTCAGGAACACCGGCGGCTGGGCGGTTGCCGCGGCGCGCGCGGCCATGACCCGCGACAAGAGCTCGCCAAGCTGCTCACGCGCCTGCATATTGCGCAGGCCCGGCGTGTTGGGCGAGGAGATGTTGACGGTCAGATAGCTGGCGTATTGCGCAAACCGGGCGACGCCGCGCTCATAGTCGCCGATGCGGTCGCTGCTGTCCTTGTTGGCGCCGATGTTGACGCCGACGATGCCGCCACGCCCCTTGCGCGCGGCAAGGCGCTTTTCGGCCGCCGCATGGCCTTCATTGTTGAAGCCCAATCGGTTGATCAC
>NZ_RZPW01000108.1:0-11516 GCF_003998455.1 Mesorhizobium sp. M7A.F.Ca.CA.001.08.2.1
GTGCGGCCACAGCCACCGCGCGGATCAGTTCCGCGCGGTGGCTGTGGCCGCACAGCGCGATGCGGCAAGCCGGGTCGAGCGCCTTCAGCCGCCGCCGGATTGCCGTCAGCGGCGCGCGCACCAACTGGCCATTGACGATGGTATCAGTGAGATATTTCTCGTCATGGTCGGGACGGGCGTGGAAAGCGATGATTCCGGGTGCGATCTCCAGCGTCAACGGCTGGGCGAACAGCACCTGGCGCTGTGCCTCGGTCAGCCGCTCCTGCGCATAGACGTCGGAGGGCCACATGGTGTCATCAGCGGGGTCGGCGGCAACACGGCGGTCGTGGTTGCCGCGCACCGTCGGCAGGTTCAGCGCCTGCAGCCGTTCCATCGTTTCGCGCGGCCATAGCGGGCCGGAAACGCTGTCGCCGAGATTGACGGTCAGGTCGGCGCCGCCGCGCCGGCGCAGGTCGTCAAGCACGGCGTCGAGCGCCAGCACATTGCCGTGGATGTCGGCGAGGACGGCGATGCGCATTTCGGGAAGCTCCTGTGTGACGCCGCTTTTCCTTTTCCCCACGTTCGTGGGCGAAGAACCCAAGTCCTTCAGGGTCGGGCGTGCACTTCGATATCGTGGCCGCCAACCGCCGGCAGTGCGGGATCGTCGCCGGCGGCGGCGATGACGCTGTCGAGCAGGCCGGGGAAGCGGGCGTCGAGATCGGCCCGGCGCAGTGTGATCATGCGGTTGGTGCCGACCACCTCGGCGCGGGTGACGCCGGCCTCGCGCAATTTGGCGAGGTGGTAGCTCAGATTGGTCTTCGAGCCGAAATCGAGGAACTGGCTGCAGTTCAGCGGCACGCCCTGCTTGCTGGCGAGATAGCGCACGATGGCAAGCCGCGTCGGGTCGCCGAGCACGCCAAGCACGATCGGCAGGCTGATCTGGTCCGTATTGGGGTGTGGCAAGGTCATGGCTCGAAACTAAGCACAGTCGGGTCCGATTTCAACGCATCCATCATTGTTGGCTCCACATGGCCTTTCTCCGTCTCGCGCGAACCCCGCCCGGCCTGTGCTGACACAGGGCTGTCAGGAAGGTTCAGCTATTTTTCCCTGGCTTCATTGACATGATGCCCCGTTATGTCCAATTGTTCAATAACTTTTGAACTAAGGACATCCCGCCATGGACAAGCGCCTCTTCTGGCTCGCGCTCGGATCGTTCACGATCTCGACCGAAGGCTTCGTCATCTCCAGCCTTCTGCCCGACATCGCGGCGGATGCCGGCATCTCCATTCCGCTGGCCGGCACGCTGATTACCGCCTTCGCGCTCGCCTATGCGGTCGGCACGCCGATCCTGGCGACGCTGACCGGCGAATGGGACCGGCGCCGCGTCATCCTGTGGACGCTGGTGTTCTTCGTCATCGGCAACATCGCCGCGGCCTTGAGTTCCTCCTTCGAACTGCTTCTGGTCGCGCGCATCGTCATGGCGCTGTCGTCGGGCCTGTTCGCCGCAACCGCGCAGGGCACCGCAGTAGCGCTGGTCGATGATCATCACCGGGCGCGTGCCATCGCCGTCGTCGTCGGCGGCACCACTGTGGCCGTTGCGCTCGGTGCGCCGCTCGGCGCGCTCGTTGCCACCGTCGCCGGCTGGCGCGGTACCTTCTTTGCCATCGCCGGCCTTGGCGCGCTTGCAGGCGCGATCCTGTGGTACCGGCTGCCGCAGGGCATCGTCGGCACCAGGCTGCCCTTGAAGCACAGGCTGGCGGCAGCGCTGCGTCCAGGCGTGATGCCGATCCTGTTGACGACAGTGCTGGCGCTGATCGGCGCCTTCACCGTCTTTGCCTATGTCGCGCCGCTTGCCATCGAGGGCGGCGGTCTCAGCCAGATCGCGCTGCCCGGCATGCTGCTCGCCTTCGGCGTCGGCGCCGTCATCGGCAACATTGGCGGCGGCCAGGCCGCCGACCGGTTCGGTGCGACCCGCACCGTCGGCTGGTCGCTGGCGCTGAGTGCAGCCATGCTGGTCTTATTGTCGGTCATCCCGACCTTCCTGCCGCACCATATTGCCGGGCCGGCGCTGATGGCGATGATGGTGCCGTGGGGCATCGTCGGCTGGGCGTTCCCGCCGGCGCAGGCGAGCCGCATCATCAAGCTGGCGCCCGATGCCGCCCCGATCGTGCTGTCGCTCAACGCCTCGGCGCTCTATCTCGGCGTGGCGCTGGGTGCCGTGGTCGGTGGTGCCGTGCTGCGCTACGGCGCGCCGGCCGATCTCGGCCTGGTCGCCGCGATCTTCCCGATCGTCGGGCTTGGCGTCGTGGTCGCCGGCCGCTGGGCGGCTCGGCCTGTAGAAATGCCTGCCGAGTAGAGTCTTTGGCAAACGCTGGCCTTAGGGCGTGGCCGGCGGCAGATCAAAATCCAGCGCGGCGATCTCATCCAGAGCCGCGCGCAAATCTTCGGCCTTGTCCTTGCCGACGACATCCTCGAAACGCTGCTGGGCGATTTGCCACAGTTTCATCGCTTCCTCGATCTTGTCCAGGCCCTTTGGCGTCAGTCGTACACGCTTGACGCGGCGGTCCTCCGGGTCGGCGAAGGTCTCGACATAGCCGTCGCGGATCAGCGGTTTCAGCGTATGGCCGAGCGCCGACAGGTCCATGATCAGCGACGTGGCGATGGCGCCCATCGCCGGCTCATCGCCCATATGGATCTGGTAAAGCAGGCCCTGCTGCGTCGCCTTGAGGCCTGACGGCTCCACCACATCATCATAAAACTTGCCGAGCTTGCGCGCCGCGCGGCGCAGCGCGGCGTTGTTGCAGAGCGTGAGGCCGGGCAGGCTGTCCTTTGACATGATGGTCCCTGGCGCCGGCGAATGAGGCCCGGCTGCTCCCCTCAAATAATCCCCGCCCGTCTCATTGACAAGATAGTGGCATATGCCTACTTCACAATTAGTGGTATATGCCACTAAATCAGATCAAGCGGCTTTCCGGCAGCGCGGCAGATGCCACGGCGCCGGGGGTCATTCGAAACGAACAAGATCAGTTGAAGAAGGAACAGGACAATGAGTGGACAGGGCAACAAAGGCACGGCGGTCGTCACCGGTGCTTCGTCGGGCATCGGCGCGGTCTATGCCGACCGGCTGGCGGGGCAGGGCTACGATCTGGTGCTGGTGGCGCGGCGCGCCGACCGGCTGGAGGAACTGGCCGGGAAGCTGCGCCAGACCTATAGCCGCAAGGTCGGCGTGATCAGCGCCGATCTTGCAAACGACGATGATGTGCGCCGCGTCGAGCAAGCTGTAACAGCCGACGAGAGCATCACACTGCTGGTCAACAATGCCGGCATCGGCGGCCAGGCCGTCGTGGCCACCGCCGATGTCGACGCGGCCGAGCGCATGATCAAGGTCAACACCATCGCCTTGACGCGTCTAACCCGCGCCGTGCTGCCGGGGCTTTTGGCACGCAACCGCGGCGGCATCGTCAACATCGCCTCGGTGCTCGCCTTCGACACCTCCTTCGGCGGCATCTACAGCGGCACCAAAGCTTATGTGGTCAACTTCACCGAAGCCCTGCACCGTGAGGTCGAGGGCACCAATGTGAAGGTGCAGGTGGTGCTGCCGGGCGCGACCCGGACCGATTTCTGGGAACTTGCCGGCACCGATATCGCAAACGTTCCGAAGGAGATCATCATGACCGCCGACGACATGGTCGATGCCGCACTTGTCGGCTTGGCCAAAGGCGAGGCGGTCACCGTGCCCGCGCTTGTCGATGCGGCCAAGCTCGACACATTCCTCGGCGCCCGGCAAGCCTTCTACGGCAGCCTGCACGCCGACAAGCCGGCGGCGCGTTACGGGGTTTGACGTTTGAGAGGCTGGTTCGCTTTGCGAACCAGGACCCCCACCCCGCTGCTTCGCAGCGACTTGCCGGGGCGAGCCACGGGTCTCGCCCGTCCTTCGGACCCCCACAAGGGGGAAGGTTGGGGACGCGGCTTGTCCGCCCATGCGACAATGGTCTTGTGGGGTGCGAAAAGCTGGACTCCCCACCTCCCCCTTGTGGGGAGGTCGGACCGAAGGTCAGGGTGGGGGGCTGGCGCGGGTTTTGGCTTGAGCGCTTTACACCGACCGCCACATCGGAATGATCGAGGCGGCCAGTACCAGCGCCAACACGACGTTGAGCGCGCGCCATTGCCACTCGGTCTTGAGCAGCCGCGCCAGCACCATGCCGGCCACGCACCACAGCGACAGCGAGGCGGCGGCCGCGAGGCCGAAAGTGGCGCCGAGCAGCAGCGCGAGCTGCATCGGTCCGCTAGCCAATGCCGCGAACGACGCCGCGGCGCCCAGTCCCATCGCACATCCCTTCGGGTTCATCCATTGAATGCCGGCGCCGCCGAGAAAGCTGTTCGGCCTGGTCATGGTCACATCCAGATTAGGCGGTCCGCTGCGGCCGATCTTGATCGCCAGCCAGACGAGATAAAGTGAGCCGGTGACCTTCATCGCCAGTTGCAGCGAGGGCACGGCGAGCAGCAGGCCGGCGAGCCCGGCGGCGGCGGCGCTCGTCACCGTGGCGAGGCCGGCGGCGCTGCCGATCAGCAGGGGTACCGAACGGCGAAAGCCGAACTGCGCGCCCGATGCCGTTGACAGGGTCGTGGCGATGCCGGGCGTAGTGGTGGCGACGATGGCAAACAGGATGAGCGGGAAAATGGGCTCGAGCATGCGGCGTCCTCGGTGGGAGGGCTGCCATCGTAGCTGCGCACGAGCTTCAGTAAATGCAATGTTTGCTATGGTTGACATTAGCAAGCATAATGCCAACCATGATCCGAAATCTCGACATGGCGCTGATCCGCACCTTTATCACCGTCGCCGACAAGGCCAGCATGACAGCGGCGGCCAATGCACTGCACCTGACGCAAGGTGCTGTCAGCCAGCAGGTCAAACGGCTGGAGGAGGCGTTCGGCTCGAGCCTCTTCGAGCGCGACCGGCGCGGCTTGCGGCTGACGCGCGCCGGTGAACAGCTGTTCGGCAGGGGCAAGCGGCTGCTGGCCTTGAATGACGAGATCTGGGCCGAAATGGCTGGGACACCGGTGGCCGGCCAGGTGCGGCTCGGCGTGCCCTACGACCTTGTCGGCACCTTGCTGGCGCCGGTGCTGAAGACCTATGCCGAGACCTATCCGCAGGTCGAGATATCGCTGGTCTGCGCCTCGTCGCCAGAATTGACTGCTGCCCTTGCGGCCGGGACCATCGACCTTGCCGTGATCGAGGAATGCGCCGGCCCGTCGGCCGGCGAATGCCTCGTCGTTGACCGGCTGGTCTGGGTCGGTGCCAAGGGCGGCGTTGCCCGCGCCAAGCGGCCGCTGCCGGTCTCGATCGTCGCCGACACCTGCGCTTTCCGGCCGGCTGTGCTGGCGGCGCTCGGTGAGCATGGGCTGGAGTGGCGCACCGTGTTCGAGAACGGCAACATCGACGCGACGACCGCGACGGTGCGCTCCGACCTCGCCGTCACCACCTGGCTGGCCTCCACGGTGCCAGCCGATCTCGACATATTACCATCGGAGTCCGGCCTGCCGCCGCTGCCGAATTTTGCCATCAACCTGCATCTGCCGAGGCATGGGGTAGGTCCCGCGGCGCAGGAATTCGCACGGCATATACGGGAAGGGCTGGCGCGGCGACCAGTCGCTGCTTGAAGCTTCTCAGAACTTGGGTTCCTCTCCCCCGTCGATCGGGGAGAGGTGTCGAGCGAAGCTCGACCGAGTGGGGGGTCGATCTTTCATCGTGGGGCGAGGAACCCAGGTCCTGCTACTTCCAGTTCCTGCGCCGCTCGAGCTCGGCTTCCGACGGCTCTCCCGTGACAAACGACCCGACCTTGACCTCGCCCGCGCGTTCGTAGGTCGCCATGATGACGCCGGTGCCGGTTGCCTGCGACTTAATGAGCTTGAAGGCGGCCGGGATCGCGCTGTCGCCGAACAGCCGCTTGCCCTTGCCCAGCAACAGCGGGAAGACCATCAGCCGGATCTCGTCGATCAGCCCGTTGGCGAGCAGCGTTTGGATCAGGTTGCCCGATCCCTGGATGAGCAGGTCGGGTCCATCCTCCTGCTTGAGGCGGCGCAACGCCGCAACGATATCGGGCCCGAGCGATTGCGTGTTCTGCCAGGTGAGGGTGTCGGGCCGATGCGTCGCGACATATTTGGTCGCGGGGTTGAAGGCATCCGCGATCGGATCTTTCTGATACGGCCAGTAGGCGGCGAAGATATCGTAGGTCCTGCGGCCGAGAAGCAGGGCGAAAGGCTTGGAGAACAGTTCATCCATCGCCGCGCCCCCCGCCTCGTCGAAGTAATGGAAGGTCCAGCCGCCGAACTTGAAGCCGCCGACCGGATCCTCTTGGGGGCCGCCGGGCGCCTGCATGACGCCGTCGAGGCTGATGAATGTCGCAGAGATGATCTTTCTCATTCCAATGCTCCCGTTCTTCGGTCCACGCCGTCGTGGCGGACTTCAGCCCAAGGACGGGCGACGAGCCACCGGTCCGACAGGACAGGACGAAATTTTGGAAAATCACCGTTGCTTGCGAGGCTCGGTGTGGAGATTTTCCGACGAGAACCAGACATCGCCTGATATGGCGGTGGCGGTGTCGTCCGGCGCCCTGTCCTGCGCCAGCCAGATCGAGCGGCTGCGCGCGGCCTGCTCGCCGGTGGGGATCATCGCCGCGGGGTCCGCGACCGAGGCGCCGACACAGGGAATGAACCACGACCGCATGAACGGATCGCAGGCGAAGCCTTTTTGCGTGCGTGTCACCATCACCGCCAGCGGGACGCGCTCGGCCGGCCGCCAGGGAAAGATCATGCGGCCGCCTGGCCGCAGCGCCTTCAGCCATCCGGCCGGGGGCGCTGCGACCCCGGCATTGACATAGATGATGTCGGATGGCGGCAGGGGCGTCGTCACGGCATCGCCATGGACCACCGTCGCATTGCCATAGGCTTCGAGATTTTGCCGCGCCAGATCGGCCAGCTTCTCGTCGAGTTCGAAAGCGGTGACGATGCCGCCTGGCGAAACCAGCCGGGCCAGCACGGCGGTGTAATAGCCGGTGCCGGCGCCGATATGGCAAACCGCCTCACCGGGTTTCGGTTCAAGCTTTCCAATCCACATGGCGTGCAGGAATGGCTCGCCATTGTTGATGCCCTTGTCGTCGTCGAGCGCCACCAGCACGTTCTGATAGATATGAGCCGGATCGGCGCTCGGTGTTATGACCTTGCCGTTGCCGGCGACGACCGTCCACGGCCCGGGACCGAGAAACGCTTCGCGCGGCACGTCGGCGAAAGCCGCTTCCAGACGTGGGTCGGGCGAGCCGGCATTGGCGGCCAGCAGCCGCGCGTAGAATTTCCTGATGTCTTCGATCCGGGTCATGATGCCGGAAAACATAGCGCGGATTGCCGATTTGTCGCGAGGCTGCCCCCTGCGCAGAGGGCAGCCGGTTTCCAGGCGAAGCGGAACTCAGCCGACCCCGAACATGGTGTCGTAGAGCAGCTTGAAGTTGAGCACCAGGATGATCGCGGCGACCACCCAGGCAAGGGCTGCGACGCCGCGCGGAATGGCGAGATTGCCCATCTTCTTCTTGTCGGAGACGAACTGCACCAGCGGGACGACCGCGAAGGGCAGTTGCATCGACAGGATGACCTGGCTGAACACCAGCAACTGGCCGGTGCCCTTTTCGCCATAGAGCGCGGTGACGACCACCACCGGGATAATGGCGAGGCCGCGCGTCAGCAGCCGGCGTGCCCAGTTGGGGATGCGCAGGCGCAGGAAGCCTTCCATAACAATCTGGCCGGCGAGCGTGGCCGTCACCGTCGAGTTCAGGCCGGAAGCCAGCAGCGCCACCGCGAACAGGATCGAGGCGATGCCGAGGCCGAGCAGTGGCGACAGCAGCTCGAAGGCCTGGCCGATCTCTGCGACGTCCTGGTGGCCGGTGTTGTGAAAGGCGACCGCGGACACGATCAGGATCGAGGCGTTGACGAACAAAGCCAGCATCAGGGCGATGGTCGAGTCCGTCGTTGCCCATTTGATGGCGTCGCGCTTGCCCTTGTCGGTGCGTTCATAGGCGCGGGTCTGCACGATCGAGGAGTGCAGATAGAGATTATGCGGCATGACGGTGGCGCCGATGATGCCGATGGCGATGTAGAGCATCGCCGGATTGGTGACGATTTCCGACGACGGCACGAACATGGCATGCAGGATCGAACCGGCCGGCGGGGCGGCGACGAAGATCTGGATGGCGAAGCAGCTGAAGATGATGATCAAAAGCGCGATGACGAAGGCTTCGAGATAGCGAAACCCCTTGTTCATCAGGAGCAGCACGAGGAAGGCGTCGAGCGCCGTCAGCATGGCGCCGCCGATCAGCGGAATGCCGAACAGAAGCTGCAATGCGATCGCGGTGCCGATGACTTCGGCCAGGTCGCAGGCGATGATGGCCAGCTCGCAGGCGATCCACAGCACGAAGTTCACCGGCCGGGGATAATAGGCCCGGCAGGCTTGGGCGAGGTCGCGGCCGGTGGCGATGCCGAGCCGTGCCGCCAGCGCCTGCAAAAGGATCGCCATCAGGTTGGACAGCATGATGATGAACAGCAGCGTGTAACCGAACTGGGCGCCGCCGGCGAGGTCGGTCGCCCAGTTGCCGGGGTCCATATAGCCGACCGAGACCATGTAGCCGGGACCCATGAAGGCGAACAGGCGACGGAACCAGACGCCCGAGTTCGGCACGGCGATAGAGGAATTGACTTCGCGCAGGCTGGGCTGCTCGTCCTCGTCGGGCCTGGCGAACCGCCATGAGGAACGGGAGGCTGTGGCTTCGGCTTCGGACATGAAGGATGGCTTTCCGCGAGACTGGACGATGTTGCCTTAAGCTATGCCATGGCTCAACATTATGCAATATGCTATATTTCATTGTCGTTGCTTTTTATCCGGCTGGCGGTCATCGGGTGAAACGGCAATCGGAAGCCCCGGTTGCACCTGTTGCGGAATGCAAATAAACGGCCTGAAGAATCAGAGCCCGTGCTATGAAAGCATGGATGGCAAATAGTCCTGGGAGGAGCGCGTATTGGTGCTGAAGAACAGACCAGTTCCGCGCGAGCCGCTGCTCGACGCCGAAATTCATTCGGAGGGCTTCCGGCAGCAGCGCGAAGCGCGCCGTAGTGCGTTGGTCGAGGATTATGTCGAACTGATCGCCGACCTGATCGAAGACGGCAACGAGGCGCGTCAGGTCGACATCGCCGCACGGCTCGGTGTCGCGCAGCCGACAGTGGCCAAGATGCTGACCAGGCTGTGCGCCGACGGTCTGGTGTCGAGAAAACCCTATCGTGGCGTGTTCCTGACCGAAGCCGGCCGCAAAGTCGCGGAGGAAAGCCGCATCCGCCACCAGACGGTGGAAGCTTTCTTGCGCTCGCTCGGTGTCAGTGCGGAGACAGCGCGCATCGATGCCGAGGGCATCGAGCACCATGTCAGCGCCGAGACGCTGGAAGCCTTCCGCAAGGCGATGACGGCGCGCTGAGCGCCAGAGTTCCCGCGTCGCCGGAACCGTCGCACGCCAGACACGTTTGCACCAGATCCGTGCGATTGGCGCGCGAAAGGGAGGAAACGATGGGCATCGAACAAACGCCGGCGGCAAAGGGCAAGCAGGCAGCCGAGGGACTGAAACAGGCGGCGGCCAGGGATGAGCGCAAGACCGAAGCCGAAACCGGCCATCCGCTGAAAAAGGGCGCGGCGCGTTTCGAGGAGCGTTCGAAGAGCTCCGACGGCAGGAGCGCCGGCGCCAAGCAGGAAGATTAGCTCTCTGTCGGGCTTACGTGATCGGCTGTAGGCCACGGGGACGATTGCCACGCCGAGCCGCTCGCCACAACGAACTTGGCCGCAAGGCGACGCGTGTGGCCAAAAAGGCCATCGAAAAATGCTGTGACTTGGCGCAACCGTTGGGATAATTGTTTGTCGCCCCGGAGCAACGGGGAGGTTTGCTGTACGAGGAGTTGCCATGCTCTGGAAGGGCCGTCGTCAGAGTGACAATATCGAGGACGACCGCAGCGACAGCGGCGGTGGCGGACTCGGCGGCGGCGGTGGCCAGTTCCGCATTCCGATCGGCGGCCGCACCGGTGGCGGCGGCAGCATCTTCCTCGTCATCCTGGTGGTGCTGGCCGGATGGTATTTCGGCTTCGATCCTTCGACGATCCTGGGTGGCGGCGACGGCGGCCTGCTGCCGGGCGGCGGCGGCCAGATCACCGACAACAGCGGCCAGGACAACGGTGCCACACCGGCCAATGACGAGATGAAGCAGTTCGTGGCGACCGTGCTGGCCGAGACCGAGGACACCTGGACCGGCATCTTCAAGTCGCAGGGATTGACCTACGAGGATCCCAAGCTGGTGCTGTTTTCCGGCCAGGTCCGTTCGGCCTGCGGCTTTGCCTCCGCGGCGGCCGGACCGTTCTATTGTCCCGGCGACCACAAGGTCTATCTGGACATGACCTTCTTCCAGCAACTCGACCAGCAGTTCGGCGCTTCGGGCGAATTTGCCCGCGCCTATGTGATCGCGCATGAGATCGGCCATCATGTGCAGAACCTGACCGGCATCATGTCCAAGTTCAACCAGATGCGGCAGAGCATGGGCGAGGTCGAGGCCAACCAGATGTCGGTGCGAATCGAGCTTCAGGCCGACTGCTTTGCCGGTGTGTGGGCCCACTACACCGGACAGAAAGGCATATTGGAGCAGGGCGACATCGAAAGCGCGCTGAACGCCGCCAAGCAGATCGGCGACGACACGCTGCAGAAGAAGATGCAGGGCTATGTCGTGCCGGAAAGCTTCAACCACGGCACCTCGCAGCAGCGGCAGACCTGGCTGGCGCGTGGTTACAAGAGCGGCAAGCTGTCGGATTGCAACACGCTGAGTGGGCCGATCTGACCAGACCGTTGTCGAGCTTCACCTGCCGGCGATGCTGCCGTCAGGTGGTGTCAGGATGAATAGATTCGGCCTGTTCCTGCATTGTTCCTTTCCGCGAGCTCGCCTATAAGGTGCGTCCGCCTGCGCCTGAGGGCGAGCAGAGGAGCTTGATCCTGCATGATCGACCCCAAAACCGCCAGACGGGGCCTTGCGCTCGTCTTCACCACGCTGCTGCTCGACATTATCGGCTTCGGCATGATCATGCCGGTGCTGCCGGCCTATCTCCGGGAATTGACCGGGGTCAGCATCAGCGGCGCGGCGATCGAAGGCGGCTGGCTGTTCTTCGTGTATGCGGCGATGCAGTTCTTCTTCGCGCCGATCATGGGCGGCTTGAGCGACCGGTTCGGGCGGCGGCCGATCCTGCTCGCATCGGTGCTGACCTTCTCCATCGACAATCTGATCTGCGCCGTCGCCTGGTCCTACCCGATGCTGTTCATCGGGCGCGTGCTGGCCGGCATTTCGGGCGCCAGCTATTCGACGACATCGGCCTTCATCGCCGACATCTCGAACGATGACAATCGGGCTAAGAATTTCGGCCTGCTCGGCATCGCATTTGGCGTCGGCTTCGTCATCGGGCCGGTTCTGGGC
>NZ_RZPW01001090.1:0-1554 GCF_003998455.1 Mesorhizobium sp. M7A.F.Ca.CA.001.08.2.1
CGCGTTAAGCAGACTGTCGGTTCCCGTATGGAATTCCGCGCAGGCGATCGAGCGCTGCGTCGACAAGTCGATGACGACATTCCTCCTGAAAAATGCCGGCCTGCCTACGCCACGCACCTTTGCCGTAGAAGGACTTGCCGTCGCCGAGGAGGTCGCGGCGCAAGAGCTTCCGCGGGGATCGCTGGTGCTGAAACCATTGTTCGGGGCGCAAGGCCGCGGCATAAAGCTGATCCGCACGCTCTCGGACCTGCCGGCCGCAGAAGAGGTGAACAGCGTCTACTATCTTCAGCAATATGTGTCGCGTGCCGGTCCGCCTTTCCGGGATTTCCGCGTGTTTGTCTGCGCCGGAGAGACCGTGGCGATGATGAGCCGCATCAGCGACGACTGGATCACGAACGTCAACCGGGGTGGCGTGCCGGAACAGGTTTCCGAACATGGCAAGGCGGAACTGGCATCGCTGGCCGTCGCTGCGTCAGCCGCGGTCGGCGCGGATTTTGCCGGCGTGGACATCGTGCGGGCTGACGACGGCAATCTGTTCATACTCGAAGTGAACAGCATGCCCGCATGGTCGGGATTGCAGTCGGTGGTCGCCGTGAACATCGCCGAAGCAATCGCCGATGCCTTGCTGAAACTTCTGGCCGACCGCGCCGAGGCGGCCGCCGCACCGCGGCCCTACCGTTTTGCCGCGCCTGCGAATTCGTGAGGGCGGGCAAGTTGGCGCTTTCGCGTGAACGCCTCCGGGCCAGCTATAAGAATGCCTGCAGGATGGAGATCGAAGCCCTAAAGCCGGGCAACGTCCATCTGTTCGCCGACGGACACGGCATGTCCGCCGCCCAGTTCATGACAAGTGCGGAGGTTTCCTCCGGGCCGCTGACCGATCCTCGTCTGCCGGTCGGGCAGCGGATGCTGGAGGCGGTGCGCGCGACACGACTGGCGGTCGCAACCAACACCAATCTCGGAATCATCCTTCTGGCAGGGCCTCTGATATGCGCTGCCGAAATGGGCGGTGACAGACTGCGCGACAATCTCGATTCGCTGCTTCGGGCTTTGAGCGTGCAGGATACCAAGGCGGTATTCGAGGCGATCGTCACGGCCGCGCCAGGCGGCCTCGGAGAAGCCGCCAACGATGTGCGGCAGGAGCCGAAGGTCCATTTGCTGGACGCGATGAGGGAGGCTGCCGACCGCGACATGATCGCTCGCCAGTACAGCAACTGTTTCGGCGACGTGTTCGGGGTCGGGCTCGCCGCGCTGGATGGAGCGTTGGCACGTGAAGAAGACGGCATGTGGCCGACGGTGTTCGTCTACATGGCGTTTCTCGCCGACTTCCCCGACAGCCATGTGATGCGCAAGCACGGCGTTCACGTCGCAAATCAGGCGCGGCAGGAAGCCGTTGCCGTTCAGGCGGCGCTCCATGCCGAGGGCGACGAACCGTCGCGCATTCGTCTGCTCATGGAGTTCGACCGCCGGCTGAAGGCCGACAACATCAACCCCGGCACCTCGGCCGACCTCACCGTGGCTACTCTTTTAGTCCACACCCTCGCCCTCACCTTGCAT
>NZ_RZPW01001091.1:0-1552 GCF_003998455.1 Mesorhizobium sp. M7A.F.Ca.CA.001.08.2.1
AGGTTGGACAGCATCATGTTCTTGCCGCCGCCAAGCACGCTCGGCGTCACATAGGCGCCAAGCGCTGGAATGAAGACCAGGATGGAGCCGGCGATGACGCCCGGCTTGACCATCGGAAAGATAATCCGCCGCAGCACCTGGAAGCGCGTGGCGTAAAGGTCGTAGCCCGCCTCGACCAGCCGGAAATCGAGCTTTTCCATACTGGCGTAGATCGGCAGCACCATCAGCGGCAGGTAGACATAGGCCATGCCGATCAGGATCGCCGTGTCGGTATAGAGGATCTGGATCGGCGCCGAGATGATGCCGAGCTTGAGCAGCATCGTGTTGATGATGCCTTCGTTGCGGATGATCTGCAGCACCGCGAAGGTGCGGATCAAAAGGTTGGTCCAGAACGGAATGGTGATCAGGAACAGCCAGAGATCGCGGGTCTTTTCGCTGCGCGTCGCCATGAAATAGGCGGTCGGGAAACCAAGCACCAAGGTGGCGATCGTCGTCACCACCGAGAGCTTGATCGAGCGCAGGAAGATGGTGACGTGGGCCGCGGCGATCGAAAGCGTGTCGTCGAAGATATCGCGTTCCAGAAACACCGCTATCCAGGCTTCCGGCGAGAACTGCCACTTCACGTCGCCATAGGAGCCTGGCGTCAGGAACGAGTACACGAGCACGATCAGCAAAGGGCCGGTCGCGGCGAGGAAAATGACCAGCAGCGCTGGTGCTGACAAAAGCCAGCGGTCACGGACATCGCGCCGCTCCGCTGCCTTGGCGACTTCTTCCGCGGTCGCCATCGTCAGTCCTTCAGGACCTGGGCGGCATCGCTGCCGATGAGGATGCCGACCGCGTCGCCCTTCTCGAAACCGCAGCCCGCGCTGCGCGTGTTCTGCTGGCGTACGGTGAAGAGTTCGCCACTGTCGAGATGAACGTGGATGTGGGTATCGGTGCCGAAATAGACGATGTTGTCGACCCTCCCCGACAGTTCGCCCTTGCCCTTGGTCAGCTTGGCGTGTTCAGGCCGAACCACGACCGTGGCATTGGGCTTGGGCTGGAAACCCTGGGCCACGGTCGCCTCGATGGTCGCACCGGACTTGAGCGTGGCGCGCGCCTTGCCGTTGGCCATCTCGCTGATAGCGGCCGTCAGGAAGTTGGTTTCACCGATAAAGTCGGCGACGAAGCGTTCGGCCGGCTTGTCGTAGATATCCCAGGGCGAACCGACCTGGAGGATCTTGCCCGATGACATGACCGCGATGCGGTCGGACATGGTCAGCGCTTCTTCCTGGTCGTGGGTGACGAAGATGAAGGTGATGCCGGTCTCGTGCTGCAGCCGCTTCAACTCGATCTGCATCTCCTTGCGCAGCTTGTAGTCGAGCGCCGACAGTGGCTCGTCGAGCAAAAGCACCTTCGGCTGCGGTGCCAAGGCGCGGGCCAAGGCCACGCGCTGCTGCTGGCCGCCGGAGATCTGGCTGGTGCGACGACCGGCGAGTGCCTCCCTCTTGACCAGCTTCAGCATCTCGGCGACGCGCGCCTTGATCTCGGCCCTCGGCTTACCCAGCATTTC
>NZ_RZPW01001092.1:0-1545 GCF_003998455.1 Mesorhizobium sp. M7A.F.Ca.CA.001.08.2.1
GCCTGCGTCTCACGGCGGCCGACGTGGCCGGCCGCACCGCGCGCGCCGAGACTCAGGTAGAGATCGACAGCATCAAAACGCTACCGCGTGCCGAGACTGATTTCACTGTCACGCTTGCCAGCCACCAGATTGCTCTGGTCAGGCACTACGATCCCCTTGTTCGCGCCCAGGCGGGCAGCTTCGGCAATGGCTGGCAACTTGCTCTGAAGGACGTCGCGATAGAAACCGACGTTGCGCCGACCGGCCGTGAGGCCTTTGGTTCGTACGGCGCGTTCAGGAACGGCACGCGTGTCTACGTGACGCTGCCGACCGGCGAGCGGGTCGGCTTCACATTCGAAGCTCAAGAGCATAGCATTCCGGGCCTCGTCTACTATACGCCTTCCTTCCGCGCTGACGCTGGCGTGACGTGGACCTTGCGGACTGCCGCGACGCAGCTCTCTCGCGTCGGCGACCGATTCTACGATCTTGCGACCGGCAGGCCTTACAACCCGGCCGGGCTCGAGGGCCGCGGCGAATACGAGCTCGTTGGGCCGGGTGGGACCGCCTATGTCGTCGACTCCCAGGCCGGCGTGACCTCGATCCGCTTTACTGATGGTGTGGCGCTCACCGTTGCCGACAGTGGCATCTTTGATGCCAACGGCAACGGAATCTCATTCATCGGCGGCGAGCACGGCATCACACGAGCCATCACGACCGACGGTCGCTCGTTCGCATATCTCTATGATGCGCAAGGCAATCTCACGCTGGTCCGCGATTTGATCACCGCGACGTCGAGACGGTACGGCTACGACGCGGATCACAGGCTCACATTGGTGAGCGGCGACGCCGGGCAGCGGGGCGTGGCGATCGATGCATCGGGAGCGGAGCTTCCGGTCACCGCCGATCTCGGCGTTGCAACCGGCTATCTCGCAGACGCCGCCCATGAAACCTTGGCACAAGGCGGGACGAACCGGCTGACCTTCACGATCCGGCCGTCCGAGCTCGCGTCCACCGATGGCGGCTCCCTCTATCTCGGCGTGATCCTTAAGCCCACTTCCGGAGGTGCAACGTTTGCTGTTCCGGAGCTTCAGGGAGCAACTCTTGTCGCTAGCCGGGCGGGGGCGAATGGCGCTTTCGCGCTGTACAAGATCGACCAGGCTGGGCTGAAGCTGCTGACCGTCCGCGGCGCAGATGCCGAGAGCGCCGGCGCCTACAGCCTCGAGCTTTTCGTTGCCGGCGATGCTAACCGGGACGGCAAGGTGGACGGAACCGATGCCGCCCTGACGTTTGCCGCCAACGGCGCGAGCGCGGGCCAGGCTGGCTACACGCCCACCGCTGACGCGAACCAGGACGGCACCGTCGACAGCACCGACGCCCAGCTGCTGTTCCAGAATTTGGGTTATCAGCCCAACCAGGCGCCGATTGCGATCACCGGAACGTTCAAGACGCACCAAGATCTTGAGCTCACCGCTTCTGTCGGCAATCTGGTCAGCGATCCCGAAGGCGACATGACTTTCGTTCGGCTGCTCGGCGCCACGCACGGCACTGCGCGCCTGTCTACTGATG
>NZ_RZPW01001093.1:0-1541 GCF_003998455.1 Mesorhizobium sp. M7A.F.Ca.CA.001.08.2.1
CTGAATATCGACATACCCTAGCGCACTTCCATCGGAACCACCGTCGTCTCCTTGATCTCTTCCATCACGAAAGAGGCGGAAACATCAGACAGCGCCACCTTGGCGATCAGCCGCTGGTAGAGCCGGTCATAGGCCTTCACGTCGGCGACGCGGGCGCGCAGAACGTAGTCGAGGTCGCCGGACATGCGGTAGACGCCGGTGATCTCGGAAAGGCCGGTCACCGCCGCGCGGAATCTCTGCAGCCACTCCGGATCGTGGTTGGACGTGCGGATCAGGATGAAGACCGAAAGGCCAAGCCCGAGCTTTTCGGCATCGACCAGCGCCACCCGGCCGGTGATGACACCATCCTCCTCCAGCCGCTTGACGCGCCGCCAGCAGGCATTGCGCGATAGGGCCACCCGTTCCGACAGCTGGTCGACCGACAGCGTGCCGTCGCGTTGCAATTCGGCGAGCAATTTCCGGTCGATTTCATCGATATCCAGCGCCATGTGGGATGTGTGTCCCACAAAATGGCAAAACACAAGGATATTTTGAGACCAATGAACCTGCGAAGCGTGTCAGGATACTCATATCGGAACCTGAAGCGCTGAAGGGGAACCAGCATGTCGGTCGCAAGGATTTTCACCTCTCATCCGGCCAAGGTCGGCGAGACCTATTTCGGCCATATGGCCTTTGCCGCCTGGTTCTCCTCGCGCCTGCTCCTGGCTGCCAGTGCAGCGCTCGTTCACGCCTTCTTGCCATTTCTGTTTGAGACTACCGCCAGCCGAATCGTCCGCGAACTCTATGAGCGGACGCACAACAGAGGCACGCACGCGACCAAGGAGCCGGCGGCTCTTCCGGATCGCGCCTAGAGGGCGACAGAAACGATGTGCCGGTGGGCGGCCTATCTGGGTGAAGCGGTCTTTCTCGAAGACATCCTCACGGCGCCCTGTCACTCGCTGATCGCCCAGAGCCATTGTGCTCAGGAAGCGAAATCGCCGACCAATGGCGACGGCTTCGGCCTAGCCTGGTATGGCGACCGCCCGGAGCCGGGTCTCTATCGCGATATCCTGCCGGCCTGGTCCGATCCCAATCTGAAAAGCCTGTGCCGACAGATCAAATCCGGCCTGTTCCTCGCCCATGTGCGGGCGTCGACCGGCGGCGCCACCAGCCGCATGAACTGCCATCCATTCATCTCCGGCAGCTGGTCGTTCATGCACACGGCCAGATCGGCGGCTTCGAGAAAATCCGCCGCGCGCTGGAGAACTCGCTGTCCGACGCCGTCTTCGACCAGCGCGAAGGCACCACCGATTCCGAACTGTTCTTCCTGCTGATGATCGATGAGGGATTGACCGGCGATCCGCAAGGCGCCGTCTCCCACGCCACCAGCCGCGTGCTCGAAGCCTCGCGCCGCGCCGGCCTCGAACCGGCGCTGAAGCTCACCGCCGCCTTCTCGGATGGCCAGGCGCTGCACGCGGTGCGCTACGCCACCGACGCTCACGCGCCGACGCTCTACACGTCTGTCCTGCGCAAGGGCGGCGGCCGCTGCATCGTGTCCGAAC
>NZ_RZPW01001094.1:0-1541 GCF_003998455.1 Mesorhizobium sp. M7A.F.Ca.CA.001.08.2.1
GGCGCGCACCGTGCCGCCCGGCTTGCCCTCCGCGCGTGCTTGCTGCGTGCCGAGGCCGGCGGCCGCGACAAGGCTGCCCAGGAACGGCAGTGAGAGACCAAGCACGCTGCCATGGCGCAGGAAGTCGCGGCGGTCCATCCTGCCGGCCAGCAATTCGTCGACAGCGGAATTTTCGATTGCAGTGAGCGTTCTGCGAGCGTTGTCGATCATCCGGAAATGCTTGGGCATGGCTGGATTCCTCGCTTGTCTTGGGGTTCGGCCATCTAGTTCATTGTTGACTGCCGCCGGAAAGCGATATTTTTTGATAGGGGTCATCGAAATTTTCGATGCAGAGGTGGGCATGGACACTGAAAATCTGCGCAGCTTTCTCGAAGTCGCCACCCATGGCAGCTTCACCGTTGCGGCCAGCCGGCTCAACCTCGCGCAGTCCACCGTCAGCGCACGGATCAGGGGGCTGGAGGAGCAGTTGGGCCGCCGGCTTTTCGTGCGCGACCGCGATGGCGTCACGCTGACGCCGGCCGGGCGGCAGTTCCTGCCACATGCCTCTTCCATCACCCGCACCTGGGAGCAATCGCGGCAGGACATCGCCGTTCCCGATGGCTACGAGACCTTGCTGCGGCTGACCGCGCCTGCCTATCTGTGGGACCGCATCACCTCGCCATGGGTCGAGTGGATGCGCACCAGGCGGCCGAACGTGGCGCTGCGGCTTGAAGGCAGTTTCCCGGACTCGGCGATCGACCAACTGGCGGAAGGCCTGCTCGATATCTGCATCCTCTATCTGCCGCGGCCGCACCCCGGCATCGTCTACGAAACGCTGGCCGTCGATCAGGTCGTGCTGGTGCAGCACGCCGCGCAGACCAGGCCGTGGACCGAAAACTACATCCTGATGGACTGGGGGCTTGAGTTCCGCATCGAGCACGACCGCGCCTATGCCGGCATGGTCAAGCCGGCCATATCGGCGGGGCTGGTCTTCATCGGGCTGCAGCATGTCCTGTCGCAGCAGGCCGCCGCCTATCTGCCGCTCAGCGCCGTCAGCGGCCATATCGAGCGCGGCGAAATGCGGCGCATCGACGACGCGCCGGTGTTCCAGCGGCCGATCTACCTCGCCTATCCCTCCAATCCTGTTTCTTCGGATGTCCTGGATGTCGCGCTCACAGGCCTGCGCACGCTGGCCAGGGACTGGGCCGAAGGGCAGGGCTTTTCGGAAGGTGACCGTGCTCTCAGCATGGCCGGCCAGGTCTGACTGGCCAAGCCACGGAAGCGCGGCGCTATGCCGGCTCGGTCACGGCCGCTCTCTGCAGCCTGGCCAGTTCGGCATATGGAATGTGGCAGCGGATCGAATGGCCGGGCTGGGCCTCGCTCAGCGGCGGCTCCTGCTGTTCGCAGATCGGACCGATCTTGCGCGGGCAGCGCGTGTGGAACACGCAGCCCGACGGCGGATTGGTGGCGCTCGGGATTTCGCCGTCGAGACGAATGCGCGCCGTCTCGGTCTGGTCGAGTTTGGGCACGGCCGACAGCAGCGCTTCGGTGTAGGGATGATG
>NZ_RZPW01001095.1:0-1536 GCF_003998455.1 Mesorhizobium sp. M7A.F.Ca.CA.001.08.2.1
CCCTTGATGATGCCGTTGGTCTCGAGGAATTCCTCGTCGCACTGGGCGATGATGTCGACAATGGCATTGCCGATGCAAAGCACGTCATAATCCGGCATCAAAATCTCCGCCAAAAACCCGAGCCGGCTTCTTGCCACGCCGGCCCGGCGCGGGTCTAGCGATTTGAAACCGGTTTGCCTAGGGCGTGACACGCAACTTTGGCGGAACAGGCAAAGGCGCATCAGCCGCGAGGCGCTATGACAATTCGACCGTGGCCGAAGCATTTCATCGCCGCACCGCCTATAAGCCTGGATCAGACGATCCCGCTTCGAAGGCGAGCCAGCCCCCAATGTCTACAAAAAGCATGTCGACGAAGAACGAGCCTGCAAAAAACGATCTGACCACCGACCTGGTACTGCTCGTCGTGCTGGCAGTGCTCTGGGGCGCCTCCTACACCTTCATCAAGATCGGCGTCGAAACCATCCCGCCGGTCACCTTCATTGCCGCCCGCACCCTGATCGCTGGCGGCATCCTGTTGGCCATCATCCGCTGGCGCGGGCTCGCCTTGCCGGGCGACGCTGCAAGCTGGCGCCGCTTCGCCTTCCAGGCCTGCCTCAACAGCGTTATTCCGTTCACCCTGATCGCCGCGGCCGAACGCTCGGTCGATGCCGGCCTCGCCACCATCCTCAACGCGACCTCGCCGATCTTCACCTTCCTCTTGACCGCGCTCATCACCCGCCACGAGCCGGTCACCTTGCGCAAACTGATCGGTGTGGGCGCCGGCATTGCCGGCATCTGCCTCATTATCGGCACGCAGGCGCTGGGTGGCCTCGGTCATGAATTGTGGGCGCAATTGGCAATCGTCGCCGCGACGGTCTGCTATGCCGGGGCCGCCATTTTCGGCCGCGGTTTCAAGGGCCTCGACCCAATGCTACCGGCCGCCGGTTCCATGCTGTGCGGCGCCGTCATCCTCGTGCCGCTCAGTCTGGTGTTCGACCAGCCGTGGACGCTGGCGCCATCGACCGCGTCGATCCTGGCCCTACTCGGCCTGTCGGTCTTTTCCACCGCGCTGGCCTTCGTCATCTATTTCCGCCTCATCCACACGCTGGGTTCGGTCGGCACCACCTCGCAGGCCTATCTGCGCGTGCCGATCGGCGTCGGCATCGGCGCTCTCTTCCTCGGCGAAAGTCTTGGTTCGACGGCATGGCTGGGCATGGGTTTTGTCGTGGCCGGGGTCGCTGCCATGACCATCCCGGTTCGAAAGCCGGCGTTTGCGCGGTAAACGCCAGCCAGCTTGTGCTCATGGCCTGCGCTGCCTATCTCGGAAGCATCCGCTTTTTAGGCGTCCGCTAACCGGGGGTGTGACAAGGTGATTTTCGACGCTGCCCGCGCTGCGGCCCTCGAGCTGATTTCGCCTCCCTTTCGGGCCGTGTTCGTCAAGACGCTGGGCTTGACCGTGCTGGCACTGGTGGCTCTGTGGTTCGGCCTGACCAGCCTCGTCGAGTGGCTGGCGCTGCCGTGGCTGCAGACGCTGTTGCCGGGCATGCCGTCCTGGGC
>NZ_RZPW01001096.1:0-1536 GCF_003998455.1 Mesorhizobium sp. M7A.F.Ca.CA.001.08.2.1
CTGTGAGGCTAAAACTATAATCCGGACGAGGGACGTGGCCGGTGCCTCCACGGCGAGGGCCGCGGACGGCTGTTCGACGTCCCCATCGCCTTACAAATGCGTAAGGTTGCAGCCACAATTCCGGGAGGATTCGAGCCAAATTATGTCGATGTTCCCTGGCTATTCAGTATCGCGATCACGCAGCTGTTAAACGTCAGGAAAAATCAAATGACGGAAACCAGAATTGGCTACTCAACTTCCCAGATTGCGCTTCATTGGATCATAGCTGCGCTGGTGTTATTCCAACTGTTCTTTGGCGAGAGCATGACAACCGTGGTCGATGCTGCCGAAGATGGAGCCGCCGTCTCGTCAGCCGATCAGGCATTGGGCTCTGCCCATTACTGGATAGGAATTTCGACCCTGGCACTCGTGCTGATCCGGTTGCTAATGCGTGTAGTTTCCGGTGCGCCTGAGCCTGCAGAAAGCGGACCTGGCTGGATGCGGATCGCCGCACGTGGTTCACACGGCCTTTTCTATCTGCTCTTGCTTTTAACGCCCATTGTGGGACTGCTCGCTTTCTACATTGGCGACCCATGGGGCGACATCCATTCCCTCAACAAGCCAGTGTTTGTCGTCCTGATTTCGGTCCATGCCGTGGCGGCACTGTTCCACCAGTACTGGCTTCGCGATGGCACACTGAAGCGGATGCTGTCGCCCGGTCGATAAGCGGGTCCGTCACGTTTGTAGCCGCCGCCGATACTAAGATCCGACGGCGCTGACGGTCAGATTATTCTCAGGTGAGAGAGCAGATCGCTCGCCCAGCCAGAGCGGTCTCGCACCAGCCTGAATCCCAGATTGTCGGGAGGCGTACCGACGGCACAGCCTCCGCTTTTTCCGTCACTGACGAAGTTCGACATGTAGGCTCTGTGAAGCCCTTCAAGGACGTGGACACCGCAATTGTCGACCGAACTCGCAACACCGCTTCCATCCGCAGCCAACGTGGTGCGGACATAGCAGGTCGAAGTCCACTCCCAGACGTTGCCAGAAAAGTCGGCAAGGCCCAGGGAATTGAAACCAAACGAGCCACGGCTCTTGGGCATCGGGTCCGGTTTGCGATTGAGGTCCACCTCGGCCTTGTAGCTGGTGAGCCATCGTCTGGCGGGGTTGGTGGCGTCGTTTTCGACACCCTCGAATTCGCCTGCGAACCGCTCAGCAGCGGCAAAGGCCCACTCTTCGTCGGATGGCAGTCGCCATTGGTCGCCGGTCACTTCCGAATACCACCGGGCGTAGGCATTCGCATCGAGATAGCTTACTCCGGTGACGGGAGCATTGCTTGGGATCGCGCGCGTCTCCTGAGCTGGCTGACAGCCGCCAGCCGACACGCAGTCCGCATAGTCGGCCGCGCCGACCTGGTAGGCCATGATTTCGAGAGGTCTGTCGAGTTGCCGCTCGAGGCGGGGGTTGCCTTGCGGGCGTCCCTCTTTCAGGAACTCGCCCGGAGTCGGATAGATGATCGAACCGGAAAGCAAGACAACCGTCATAGCGATGGGGTGGGAT
>NZ_RZPW01001097.1:0-1524 GCF_003998455.1 Mesorhizobium sp. M7A.F.Ca.CA.001.08.2.1
TCCATCGAGCCCGCATTGACCAGCCGGGGCTGGCCGAGCGTGAGGGTCCCGGTCTTGTCGAACACTGCTGTATCAATCGTCGCCAGGCGCTCCATGGCCGAACCGTCCTTGACCATGATGCCGTTCTCGAACAGGCGCCGCGCGGCGACCACCTGCACGATCGGCACGGCGAGGCCGAGCGCGCACGGGCAGGTGATGATCAGAACGGCAATGGCGATGGTTGTCGCCCGGTGCCAGTCGCCCGTCGCCGCCATCCAGCCAAGGAAAGTCACGAAGGCGGTGAGATGAACCACCGGAGCATAGAGCGCTGAAACGCGATCGGCGATCCGGCGATAATGCGCGCGACCGCCCTCAGCGGCTTCCATGAGCCGAACCATTTCCGCCAGAAACGAATCTTTCGCGGCGGCTGTCGCCTCAATCGTCAGCGGGCCGGTCAGGTTGAGGACTCCAGCCTGTACGGCTTCGCCTGGCGCTACGCTTCGGGGCGTGCTCTCGCCCGAGACAAGCGAACAGTCCAGGTCCGACGTCCCTCGAGAGACCTTGCCGTCGACGGGTATCCTTTCACCGGCTGCGATCAACAGCAGCATGCCGGGTTCGATCTCGCCAACCGGCAGATAGTCGCGTGCGCCGTCGCCGCGCAGCACCATGGCGCCACGTACGGCCAACTGGGACAGGCCTTTCACGGCGGTCCGGGCACGTTCGCGCATCACGTGATCCAACGTGCGGCCGATCAACAGGAAGAACAGCAGCGACACCGACGCATCGAAATAGGCGTGGTCGCCATGGTTGATCGTCTCGTAGAGGCTCATGGCGTAGGCGAGGGACACCCCGACCGCGATCGGCACGTCCATGTTCATGCGGCCGTGACGCAGCGCGTTCCAGGCCGAGCGGAAGAAGATGCCGCCCGCGAAGGCAAGTGCCGGGATCGCGATCAGCGCCGAGAGCCAATGAAACAGGTCCCGCGTTGCGCCTTCGGCGCCAGACCAGACCGACACTGAAAGCAGCATGATGTTGCCCGCCGCAAAGCCGGCGACAGCAACGGCGCGGATCAGCTCCGAAAGCGTTTTGTCCTTGTTGTCGACCTCGGGGTCGAACAGATGCGCCTCGTAGCCTAGCCGTCCCAGCGCGGCGACGAACGGTGGCACCTGGTTTCCACGCCAGCGGACCGCGACCCGCTTCGTCGACAGGTTGACCCGAGTGCTCTCCACTTGATCGAGCATTCCCAATGCCGTCTCGATCGCCTCGATGCAGGCCGCGCAATGAACCGTGGGGACTGAAAGATCGGTCTGGCGGAGATCATCGCCGAGCGATCGGCTCGCCAGCCTGATCTCCTGGCTGGACGGCAGGACCGATCCGGTGTTGACCAGATCAAGCGCCATTTCGGCGCCCGGTGCACAACAACTCATTGCAGCGCTCCATTGGAAATCATGATCCTGCGGACGTCGCGATACGGCTTTTCCAGACCGGCGTCGGCGTCGACTTCCACAATCCAGACGCCGTCCTTCGGCATGTGCTGGGCTGCGA
>NZ_RZPW01001098.1:0-1524 GCF_003998455.1 Mesorhizobium sp. M7A.F.Ca.CA.001.08.2.1
CCGCGAGACCGACCTGCTCGAACCGCACAATTCCGTCGATGTGGTGCACGCCGTGGTGCTTTCGGGCGGTTCGGCTTTCGGCCTCGACGCGGCCTCCGGCGTGCAGGCGGCGTTGCGTGAACGCGGCATCGGCCTCGAGGTCGGCGGTTTTCGCGTTCCGATCGTGCCGTCGGCGATCCTGTTCGACCTGCGCAATGGCGGCGACAAGGATTGGGGCCGTTATCCGCCCTACCGCGAGCTTGGCTATGAAGCCGCGCAAACCGCCACCGCCGATTTCCAACTCGGCACCATCGGCGCCGGCACCGGCGCGCTCACTTCGGGGCTGAAAGGAGGCCTCGGCTCCGCCTCGACGCTGCTCGACAATGGCGTCATCATCGGCGCGCTGGCCGCCGTCAATCCGACCGGTTCGGTGACCACAGGCCGAACCCGCCATTTCTGGGCGGCACCGTTCGAAATCGGCGACGAATTCGGTGGGCTTGGCTATCCCTCGCCGATGCCTGACGAGGCGAAACGGATTCTTTTGAAGTACCGCGACAAACATTTTGGCCGCCAGACGGAGACCGGCGGCAACACCACCATCGCCGTCATTGCCACCGATGCAGTGCTCACAAAGGCTGCCGCCAAGCGCCTGGCGATGTCGGCGCATGATGGATTCGTGCGCGCCATCTGGCCGACGCACACGCCGGCCGATGGCGACCTTGTGTTCGCGCTGGCGACCGGCACGAGCGGTATCGAACTCTCCGCCGATGCAGCAATCGATCTCTGCGCCGCCGCCGGCGCCACCATGGCGCGCGCCATCAGCCGAGGCGTTTATGCCGCGACGCCTGCCGAAAACGATCTGTTTCCGGTCTGGTCGTCACGCATGAAGTGAAGTGAAGCGATCAATCAGACCGGATCGGACTTTTCTTCCTCGAAGGTCACCGCGACATCAGAATTCGCCGACAGCCAGACCTTCTTGCCGTCGACTTCGGCAATCAGGCTCAGGGGAATGTAGTGGTGATGGCCCTTGTGGGCGCCCTCGCCGCTATCGGCCTTGGTCAGCTTGATGCGCTGGCCATCGACCTTGTCGACAGTGCCGACATGCACGCCATCGGCGCCGACGACTTCCATATGCTCACGAATTTTGCTGGTGTCGGTCATGGTGGTTCTCCATTGGGACTGCCGACAATAACAAATGACGGGCCGATTGGATGCATCGGCTTTCGCACCGCACGACGTTTTGATTCCGTCGTGCTAGGGGATTGAAACGATCACGGGGGTGAAGACCGATGCGAATGCTCTTTCTGTTTGCCGTTGGCCTGCTTGCACAGCTTGCGACCTCGATCGCGGCTCATGCCGGCGATGTCGCTGAACTTGAGATCCTCGGCTTCACCAAGGACGGCAGCGTCTTCGCTTTCGAGGAATATGGCGTGCAGGATGGATCGGGCTTTCCCTATGCCAACCGCTACTACATCGACACCAGCACCGACAGCTTTCTGAAGGGCACGCCGATCCGGGTCCGGCTTGAGGACGAGAATGCCAAAC
>NZ_RZPW01001099.1:0-1521 GCF_003998455.1 Mesorhizobium sp. M7A.F.Ca.CA.001.08.2.1
GGGTCGACCGCGCAGTTCTTCGCGGATGTCGTCGATCAGCAGGTCGATGCTGCAGTTTTTTCCGACGATCCGCGCGAGCGTCTCGCGGCCGACCGGTTCGCTGGCGGCGAAGATGGTCGCTTCGACACGGTTCTTCCATTCGCGCCATCGCGCCTCCGGCGGCAGGTGATCCAGCTCCCGGTCAAACAGCTGGTCAGCTGATCGACGGTCATCTGGCCGATCCGTTCCGCGTCTCCGCACCGCTTCCACCATGGTCGTCACAGCCCGTAGCTGCGAAAGGTTGGGCGGCCCGACAGCTCGCGCACGGCACCGAGTTCGACCAGCCGGTCGAACAGGCGGCGCAGGCCGCGGTCGCTCATGCCGGCGATCTTTTCGGATGCCACGATCGCGTCGTCGGACAGGAGCCTTTCGACGACCATGTCCGCCGCCTTGGCCCGGAGTTTCGGCGCGACCGCAAGCAGCCGGTCCGCGCGGCGCTCGAGCTCGACGGATAAATCAATGGCGCGCAGCGCGGCGCGCGCCTGCGCGGCCAGCAGGCCTTTCGCACGCTCATCAGGATCTGTCTCAATGCCTGTCGCTACGGAGCTGGCTGCCAGTCGAGGCGTGCGGGCGCCTGTCCCCAAGGCTGCCTCGGCGCCCAGCAGCGGCATGGCGTATGCCCAACCCAGCCGCTGCGCCCGCAGGGCGTCGGCGAGCCAAGCTCCAACGGTGCGTGCGAAGCCACGGCGTTCGGCGGCCGTGAACGCACCGGTCAGCATGCCGACCATTCCGATGCCTGCGGAAAGCTGTCGAAGATCATCCACCAGATCGCTGACCGCCTCATCATCCGGCGCGTAGCCAAACTCCTCCAACACCGCCGCGAGATTTTTCTCCGTCAGGAGATCCTCTGCTGGCCGAGATGCCAGCCGACGCCAGGCGAGGAGAAAACGGCCGGCGGGGCCGACATTGTCGCCGGGCCGGGTGAGCAACACGGCGTCGCGCAGCGCGCTTTCATCCTCGACGCGGCCAGCCTGCTTGGCCGTTGCCACGGCAGCCGAAAGCGCCAGGCGCTGCCGCAAGGCGCCGGCCCACCGCTCCTGACGGCGGACGACAGCATCGAGCGCGCCGATGGCAGCGCCCGCGGCGAGCGAGACGTCCTCGAATTCGTTTCCCGCATGACCGTGCGCATCCGAGATGGCCCGGCGCAGCCAGGTCGGCACCGCTGCCATTGGCACGGTTGGAGGGGTTCCGGCAGGCGTGGCGTGGTAACGTGCAGAAGGTCTGGGACGCAGAATCATGGAGGGCACGATGAATCATGGCGGCGCTTTTAGCAATAGAAACGGACGAAAAGCGCTGCGCTTGTCGCGCGTCTACAACGAATGATAATGTTGCATTATCGTTCGTTACAAGCCATGCTAGCAGAATGGCCCCTATCGTCGACCTGAGCCGCGAAAATCGTCCTGAGGAGAGCAAAGCGCCGTCCCACAGCACGACCGCGATCGCCAGCACCTCCCCTCCCTCGCCTCCAGCTGACGACTTGCC
>NZ_RZPW01000109.1:0-11485 GCF_003998455.1 Mesorhizobium sp. M7A.F.Ca.CA.001.08.2.1
GTTCAATTCGGGCACGGTCGTGATCGCCAGGGGGCTGGACGAAGGCCAAAGCGTCGTCACCGCTGGAGGACAGCTGCTCAGCCCTGGACAGACGATCGAGATATCGGGAGCGGGCCAATGAGCCGGACGCCGCGCATCCTGCTCGGCGTGCTCATGCTCGGCGCGCTGGCATCCTGCTCCAGGTCGGAGGAAAAGCCGCCCGAGATCATCCGGCCGGTGCTGTCGATGGTGATCGAGCCGCGCACCACGCAAGTCTTCGGTTTTGCCGGATCCGTCGAACCGCAGGTCAGCGCCGACCTGGCCTTCCGCCTGCTTGGCCGGGTCGTCTCGCGCGACGTCCAGGTCGGCGACATCGTCAGCAAGGGCACGACGATAGCGGCACTCGATCCGACCGCGCTGGAGTTGTCGCTCCAGGCGGCCAAGGCGGAACTGTCCAATGCCGAGGCGCAGTTCGCCAACGCCGCCGCCAGCGAGGAACGGCAGCGCCAGTTACTCGCCTCAGCCAACGCCACGCAAGCTGTCTTCGACGCCGCGCAGCAGGCGCGCAAAGCTGCGGAGGCAGGTGTCGAGCGGGCCAAGGCCTCGCTTGCCAAATCGCAGGAACAGCTCGGCTATGCCAGGCTGTTCTCTGATTTCGACGGTGTCGTCACCGCTGTCGGCGCCGAAGTTGGCCAGACGGTCTCGCCCGGCCAGACGGTCGTCACCGTGGCGCGCTCGGACCTGCGCGAGGCGGTGGTCGACATTCCCGACCAATTGACCGGTGATCTCGCGGCCGGCACGCCCTTCCAGGTCATCCTGCAGTCGCTGCCGACGATCCAGACCGGGGCTAAGCTGCGCGAGATCGCACCGCAATCCGAGGGCTCGACCCGCACCCGGCGCGTCAGGCTGACGCTCACGGATCCGCCACAGGCCTTCCGGCTCGGCTCGACGGTGACGGCGACCCGCGTGACCAAGGTGGCACCGACGATCGAACTGCCCATGTCGGCGCTGTTCGAAAAGAACGGTTCCGCGAAAGTGTGGATCGTCGACCCGCAGACATCGAGCGTGAACGCACGCGACATAAAGGTCGCGTCGAAGAATGGCGGCACCTTCACGGTGACCGAGGGGCTGGAGGCCGGCATGCGTGTTGTCACGGCGGGCGTCCACAGCCTGAGCGAAGGCCAGAAGGTGACAGTGCCCGAGGGAGGGGCCTCATGAAAGGCTTCAATCTCTCCGACTGGGCGCTCAACCACCGCTCCATGGTCTGGTATTTCATGCTGGTCTTCGTCGTGGCTGGCGTGTTCTCCTACCTCAATCTCGGCCGTGAAGAAGATCCCAACTTCACCATCAAGACGATGATCATCCAGGCCAACTGGCCGGGCGCCTCGGTCAAGGAAACCGTGCAGCAGGTGACCGACCGCATCGAGAAGAAACTCGAGGAACTCGATAGCCTCGACTACACCAAGTCCGTCACCACGGCCGGCCAGACCGTCATCTTCGTCAACCTGAAGGACACCACCAAGGCACGCGATGTCGTGCCGAACTGGATTCAGGTGCGCAACATGGTCAATGACATCGGGGCACAGTTTCCGCAGGGTGTGCAGGGCCCGTTCTTCAACGACCGCTTCGGCGACGTCTATGGCAACATCTACGCCTTCACATCGGACGGGCTGACGCCGCGCCAGTTGCGCGACTATGTCGAGGATGCCAGAACAAAGATCCTGACCGTGCCCAACGCCGGCAAGGTCGACCTGGTCGGCGCCCAGGACGAAGCGATCTATCTCGAATTCTCAACCCGCCAGATCGCCGCCCTCGGCCTCAACCAGCAAGCGATCGTCGCCAGCCTGCAGGCGCAGAACGCGATCACGCCGTCCGGCGTCATCCAGTCCGGGCCGGAGCGCATCAGCGTGCGTGTCGGCGGGCAGTTCACCTCCGAGGAAAGCCTGCGCGCCATCAATCTGCGCGTCAACGACCGCTTCTTCCGCCTGAGCGACGTAGCGACGATCACACGCGGCTACGTCGATCCGCCGACGGCACTGTTCCGTTTCAACGGCCAGGACGCGATCGGGCTCGCCATCGGCATGAAACCCAACGCCAACCTGCTCGAATTCGGCGAGGCCCTGCACAAGGAGATGGACAAGGTGCTGGCCGACCTGCCGGTCGGCGTCGGCGTGCATTTGGTCGCCGACCAGCCGGTCATCGTCGAGGAGGCCGTCTCGGGCTTTACGCGCGCGCTATTCGAGGCGGTCGCCATCGTGCTCGCCGTGTCGTTCATCAGTCTCGGCATGCGCGCCGGCTTCGTCGTGGCGCTGTCGATCCCGCTGGTGCTGGCCATCACCTTCACCGTCATGGCCTATCTCGGCATTTCGCTGCAGCGTATTTCCCTGGGTGCGCTGATCATCGCGCTCGGCCTTCTGGTCGACGACGCGATGATCGCGGTCGAGATGATGGTGGCGCGGCTGGAGGTCGGCGACAATCTGCGCAAGGCAGCGACCTATGTCTACACATCGACCGCCTTTCCGATGCTGACAGGTACGCTGGTGACGGTCGCCGGCTTCATCCCGATCGGCCTCAACAACAGCGCCGCCGGCGAATATACCTTCACCCTGTTCGTGGTCATCGCCGTTTCGCTGCTGGTGTCATGGATCGTGGCGGTGCTGTTTGCGCCACTGCTCGGCGTCACCATCCTGCCGGCGACGATGAAAACCAAGCATCACGACCAGCCGGGCCGCTTCACCTCGCTGTTCCGGCGCGTGCTTGTCGGCTCGGTGCGCCATCACTGGCTGACCATCATCGCCACCGTGTTGTTGTTTGCCGGCTCGATCGCCGGCTTCGGCCTGGTGCAGCAGCAGTTCTTCCCGCCATCGGACCGGCCGGAGTTGATCGTCGACTGGAACCTGCCGCAGAATTCTTCGATCGCCGACACGCGCGACCAGATGGAGCGGTTCGAGCAGCGGGCACTGGTCGGCAATCCCGACATCGACCATTTCTCGTCCTATATCGGCCAGGGCGCGGTGCGTTTCGTGCTCGCCTATGACGTGCAGCCGGCCAACCCCTATTTCGGCCAGACCGTCATCGTCACCAAGAGCATCGAGGCCCGCAACCGGGTCAAGCCGGCGCTGGAAAAGCTGCTGCGCGAGGAGTTCGTCGGCACCGACGCCTTCGTCAAGCCGCTCGAACTCGGACCGCCGGTCGGCCGCCCCGTGCAATACCGCGTCGGCGGTCCCGACATCCAGACGGTGCGCGAACTGGCGCAGCAATTCGCCGGTGTCATCTCCGCCAATCCAAAGCTCGCCGCGCCGACCTTCGACTGGAACGAGCCGCAGCGCGTGCTGAGGGTCGACGTGCTGCAGGACAAGGCACGCCAGCTCGGCATCACCTCCTCCGACATCGCCAGCGCGCTGAACAGTACGGTCGGCGGCGCTACCATCACGCAGGTGCGCGACGCCACCTACCTGATCAATGTCGTGGCCCGCTCCCGCGGCGCCGAACGCGGCTCGATCGAGACGTTGCAGAACATGCAATTGCCGACCAGCACCGGCGAGGCGATCCCGCTCGCGGCGGTCGCCAACTTCCGCTACGATCTGGAGCAACCGACGGTGTGGCGACGCGACCGCATCCCGACCATCACCGTGCGCGCCGGGCTGGTCGGCGACGTGCTGCCGGCCACGGTCGTCAACGAACTGAAGTCATCGGTCGATGCCTTCACCGCCAAGCTGCCGCCGGGCTATTCGATCGCCACCGCCGGCTCAGTCGAGGAGAGCGCCAAAAGTCAGGGACCGATCGCCGCCGTCGTGCCGTTGATGCTGTTCGTCATGGCAACGATCCTGATGGTGCAGTTGCAAAGCTTCCAGCGCCTGTTCCTGGTCGTCGCGGTGGCGCCGCTCGGCCTGATCGGCGTGGTGGCGGCCCTGGTGCCGAGCGGAGCGCCGCTGGGCTTCGTCGCCATCCTGGGCGTGCTGGCGCTGATCGGCATCCTGATCCGCAATTCGGTCATCCTGATCGTGCAGATCGAGGATCTTGTTCGAGAGGGCAAGGACCGCTGGGCGGCGGTCATCGAAGCGACGGAACACCGGATGCGGCCGATCGCATTGACGGCGGCGGCCGCCAGCCTGGCGCTGATCCCGATCGCACGCGAAGTGTTCTGGGGACCGATGGCCTATGCCATGATGGGGGGCATCATCGCGGGTACCGCAATCACGCTGCTGTTCCTGCCGGCGCTTTATGTGACGTGGTTCAGGGTCAAGGAGCCGAAGGGCCGGGAAGAGCCACCCGTTCTGGAGAACGGCGAACTGGCGCAAGGCTCAGCCTAAGGCTTTGCCTGATCATTCGTTGTCGTTGGAGGGCACAGGGCGCGACCTAGCGCGTTGCCATGACGACGATTTCGAGGTGCGCCAAGCGTGCCAGCCTTCTGGCAAGTCCGCCAACGCCTGGATGCTTTCGTCCCGCTGCACAACGTTTTGCAAGCTGACGATCATGATATCGCCTTCGTCAACAGGTCCGGTTTCGCTGTTGTGGAATTGCCAACTGCCGTCGTCATCGTCATGTGAGACGTATGCAATCCAATCGCCGCGGGTAACGACTGCCCTATCCACAAACACCGCGACATTGGGCGGATCCGCAAACTTCCATTCCTCCATGGGAATTCCCCAAGATGGTTGTTCGGCGCAAAAGAGAAAACGAATTCAAGCGGTTCTCGCAAACCCGTCGCTGGCCCGCAACAGATTGCGCGTATAGTCCTTGGTCACACGGCGTTCGACAAGATCCGCCGCCGCCAGATTCTCCACCGCCTCGCCGCTTTGCATCACCATTAGCCGCTCGCACATATGGGTGATGATGGCGAGGTCGTGGCTGACCATCAGGAAGGTCAGCTTGCGCCGCTTGCGTACCTCTTCCAGCAGGTTGAGCACTTCCGCCTGCACCGAGGCATCGAGCGCCGAGGTCGGCTCGTCGAGCAGCAGGATCGACGGTTCGAGAATGAGTGCACGCGCGATCGCCACGCGCTGGCGCTGGCCGCCGGAGAGCTGGTGCGAATAGCGAAACCGAAAACCGTTGCCGAGGCCGACTTCGTCGAGCGCCCGCTGGATACGCTTTTCGCCGTCGGCAAAGCCATGGATGGCAAGCGGCTCCTGCAGCAGACGGTCGACGGTCTGGCGCGGGTGCAGCGACCCGTACGGATCCTGGAAGACCATCTGCACTTCACGGTAGAAGGCCTTGTCGCGGCGCGCGCCGAGCGTCTTGCCGTTGACGACGATGCCGCCCGATGCAACCGGCGCAAGGCCGGCGATGGCCCGCAGCAGCGTCGATTTGCCGGAGCCGGATTCGCCGACCAGGCCGAAGGATTCGCCCGGCTGCACGTCGAGGCTGACGCCTTTCAGTGCGCGAAAACGGTCGAAGATCACTTCCAGCCTGTCGACGGCAATCGCAGAAGTCATGCCGCCCACTCCGGCTTGCGGTCGAGCACCGGCAGCGGGTGGCGGTCGGCACCGATCTTGGGCATGCAATTGAGCAGGCCGCGCGTGTAGGGATGCTGGGCCTGGCCGAGTTCGGACGCCTTGAGCTGCTCGACCACCTTGCCGGCATACATGACGATGACGCGGTCGCAGAAGGACGAGACCAGGCGCAGATCGTGCGAGATGAAGATCAGCCCCATGCCGCGCTCACTGACCAGCCGGTCGAGGATGCCGAGCACATCGAGCTGCACGGTGACGTCGAGCGCCGAGGTCGGCTCGTCGGCGATCATCATTTCCGGACCGGCGATCAGCATCATGGCGATCATGGCGCGCTGGCCCATGCCGCCCGAAACTTCATGCGGATGCAAATTGAAGACGCGAGAGGGATCACGGATCTGCACCGCCTCCAGCATGGCCAGCGCACGGTCGCGTGCCTCCGCCTTGCCGACCTTTTCATGGGTGCGCAGCGTCTCGACGATCTGGCGACCGATGCTCATCACCGGGTCGAGCGAATATTTCGGATCCTGCAGGATCATGGCGATGCGCTTGCCGCGCAGCGCCCGGCGTTCGCGTGGCGAGACGGTGAGCAGGTCGATGCCGTCGAAGGCGAGCTTGTTGGCCGATATCCGCGCCTGCGGTGGCGTCAGGCCCATGATGGCGCGGCCGGTCTGCGATTTTCCCGAGCCGGATTCGCCGACGATGCCGAGCCGTTCGCGGCCGAGCGAAAAGGAAACGCCGCGCACCGCCTCGATCAGCCCGGTGCGGGTCGGGAAGGTGACGCGCAGGTCGTCTACGTCGAGAAGCGTCTTCGTCTCCCCGCTCATTGGTCGCCACTCCGCGGATCGAGCGCGTCGCGCAGGCCGTCGCCAAGCAGGTTGAAGCCGAGGCTGACGATGAGAATGGCGAAGCCCGGCGCACCGGCCACCCACCATTGATCGAGCACGAAGCGGCGGCCGGAGGCGATCATCGTGCCCCATTCGGGCAGCGGCGGCTGCGCGCCGAGGCCGAGGAAACCGAGCCCGGCGGCGGTCAGGATGATACCGGCCATGTCGAGCGTCACCCTGACGATCAGGGACGAAATGCAAAGCGGCATGATATGTCGCAGCACGATGCGGAAGGGCGAGGCGCCCATCAGTTGCACCGCCTTGATGTAGTCGGAATTGCGCACCGTCAGCGTCTCTGCCCGCGCGATGCGGGCGTAGGGCGGCCATGAGGTGATGGCGATGGCCAGCACCGCATTCTCGATGCCGGGGCCAAGTGCTGCGACGAAGGCCAGCGCCAGGATCAGCTTGGGAAAGGCGAGGAAGATGTCGGTGATGCGCATCAGGATGGCATCGGTCCAGCCGCCGGCATAGCCTGCAACGGTGCCGACCAGAAGGCCGATGGGTGCGGCGATGATGGCAACCAGGATGACCACGTAAAGCGTCCAGCGCGAGCCGTAGAGGATGCGCGACAGGATATCGCGGCCGAGATCGTCGGTGCCGAACCAGTGCTCAGAGCTCGGCGCCAGCAGGCGCGCGTTCTTCAGGTCGCCAAACGTTGGCGAATAAGGTGCCAGCACGCCTGCAAGGGCGGCAACGACCAGCAGGGCAATGATGATGAGCAGGCCCAGAAACGCCAACCGGTTGGCGGAAAAGCGCCGCCACGCCACATAGGCGCGGCCGAGCCTTGCCTGCATGCGCGAGGCCGGCCGCTCGCTGAGCAGCCAGTCGCGACGGCTCTGGATGGTGTCGACGCTCATGCGGACTTCGTCCTCGGATCGAGCACACGATACAGCAGGTCGGACAGAAGGTTGATGGCGATGAACACCGAGCCGATGACGATGGTGCCGCCGAGCACCGCATTCATGTCGGCGTTCTGCAGCGAATTGGTGATGTAAAGACCGATGCCCGGCCATGAGAAGACGGTCTCGGTCAGCACCGAACCTTCCAGCAGTCCGGCATAGGACAGCGCGATCACCGTCACCATCGGCACCGCTGCGTTGCGCAGCGCGTGGCCCCAGATGATGCGGGTTTCCGACAGGCCCTTGGCGCGCGCCGCGACGATATATTCCTGCGACAATTCGTTGAGCATGAACGAGCGCGTCATGCGGCTGATATAGGCGAGCGAGAAATAGCCGAGCAGCGAGGCCGGCAGGATGATGTGGCGGAAGGCGTCGTAAAAAACGTCCCACTGCCCCTGCATTGCGGAGTCGAGGAGATAGAAGCCGGTGATCGGCGTAAAGGTGTATTCGTAGACGACGTCGAGCCTCGCCGGGAAGGCAACCCATTGCAGCTTGGCGTAAAACAGCACCAGCCCAAGCAGCCCCAGCCAGAAGATCGGCACGGAATAACCGATCAGGCCGATGACGCGCACGATCTGGTCGATGAGGCTGCCGCGCCTGACCGCAGCCAGCACACCGAGCGGCACGCCGAACAACGCGCCGATCAGCGTTCCGAGCGTCGCCAGTTCCGTCGTGGCCGGAAGCGCCCGGCGAATGTCGGTCATGACCGGATTGGTGGTCAGCACGGAGACGCCGAAATTGCCGTTCAGCGCATTCTTCACATAGATGTAGAACTGCTCGATCAACGGCAAATCGAGACCCATCTCGCGGCGCGTGCGCTCAACCACATTGGCCGGCGCCCGGTCGCCGAGCACCGCCAGCACCGGGTCGATCGGAATGACGCGGCCGATGAAGAAGGTGACCGCGAGCAGACCAAGATAGGTCGTGATCGCAATGACCAGGAAACGGCCAAGCGATGATGCAATAGCGACGGCGCGGGCGCTGCCGCGCCCCGCCGCCACTTCTTTTTCAACCGCGCTCATGCGGCGTGTCCGCGAGCACTATTCCTTGGACACCGGGCCGACGAAGTTGGTGTCGAAGCTCGGGCCGAGCGCAAAGCCCTTGAGGTTCTTGCGCAGGCCGGCCACTTCCAGCTGCTGGTGGATGACGACGAAGGGGCTGGTGTCGAGGATCTTCTTCTCGAGATCCTTGTACATGTCGGCGCGCTTGCCGGCATCCTTCTCGAGCAGTGCCGCTTCCGTCTGCTTGGTCAGGTCCGGAATGTCCCAGGCGTTGCGCCAGGCCAGCGTCTTGGTCTTGGCCGCATCCGAATTGTCCGGGTTCGAGGCAAAGGTCTGGGCGTTGGAGTTCGGGTCGAAATAATCCTGGCCCCACTGGCCGATATAGATGTCGTGGTTGCGGGCGCGGTATTTGGTGAGCGTCTGCTTGCCGTCGCCCGGGATGATCTCGAGCTTGATGCCGGCCTGTCCGAGCGTCTGCTGGATCGATTCCGCCATGCCGGTCGTCGGCTGGCCGGTGCGTACGTCCATGGTTACGCTGAAGCCGTCGGGCAGACCGGCCTTGGCCAGCAATTCCTTGGCCTTGGCGACATCGAGCTTGAACGGATTCTCATCCAATTCGCCGAGCACGCCCTTGGGCAGGAAGGTCTGATGGATTTCGCCGATGCCCTTGAGGATGGTGGAGCTCAAGGCATCATAGTCGACCAGATACTTGAACGCCTGGCGCACCTCCGGCTTGGCGAGGTTGGCGTTCTTCTGGTTGAGGCTGATGTAATAGACCGTGCCCTTGGGCGCGCTGGTGGTGGTGAGGTCGGCGTTCTTGGCGATGGCGTCGAGGTCGTTCGGCTCGAGATTGCGGGCAACGTCGATGTCGCCAGCCTCGAGCGCCAGGCGCTGGCCCGAGCTTTCCTTCATGTTGCGATAAATGACGCGGGCAAGCTTGGCTTTTTCGCCGTAGTAATTGTCGTTGCGCTCGAGAACGACGGCTTCGTTGGCCCGCCATTCGCGCAGCTTGAAGACGCCGGAGCCGGCATAGCCGGTCTTCAGCCAGGCATTGCCGAAATCATTGTCCCATTTGTAGTCGGCGCTCGGCGTGACCGCAGCCACATGTTCCTTGACCAGCTTGGCGTCGACCACCGAAGCGACCGTTGCCGACAGGCAGTTCAGCACGAAACTCGGCGCATAGGCCTTGTCGACGGTGAACTGGAAGGTGCCGTCGTCGACAGCCTTGGCCTTTTCGGTGACGTTGTCACCGCTGATGCCAAACTGGCCGATGATGAAGGCCGGGCTCTTGTCGAGCTTGATGACGCGCTCGAACGACCAGGCGACATCGGACGCCGTGATCGGATTGCCGGAAGCGAATTTCAGGCCGGGCTTGAGCTTGAACGTGTAGGTCAGGCCGTCATCGGAGACGGTCCAGCTTTCGGCAAGGTCGCCCTTGACCTTGGAGGTGTCGCTGAGGTCGAGACGGACAAGCAGATCATAGGTGTTGCCGGTGACCTCGGCGGTCGACAGCTCGAACGCCTCGCCCGGATCCATGGAGATGATGTCGTCGATCGCGAAACCTTCGACCAGCGTGTCGGCGGGCGTGACCGCACCGGCGGGCGCGCCGGCCAGAAGCAGCGCCGACATGGCGGCACCCGCGAGCAGGAAGCGAGAGCGTAGAGCAAACTTTTCCATCATCATTGTGATTGTTCCCTGTTTTGTTGTTTGTTGTCCTGAGTTCCCGGCTCAGGGTTGCGGAATTTTTTCGGGGCCTGGAGACGGCCCCTCTGCCCACTTACCGTCGTGGTTTTTGTCCAGTTGGTCAACACCATACCCGGCGGCCCCGTGGCGGGCAACGAGCATTTATACGACGGCTCATTGGACCAGAAAGGCCGGTGGGATGTCGACGCATAGGCCAGCCAATCGAGGCTGCCGATCGAGAAAAATCTGCTAATTTCGGAGCTATTTCAGCACTGCGACCAGGTCGGCGTCAGGGAAGCAGGTGGCGGCGCGGCCGTTCTTGGCTTGCCATATGCCGATCGAGCGGCGGGTCTTGAAGCCGGGCAGGCCATCGGCGCTGCCGACATCATATCCCTTGGCCTCCAGCGCCCGCTGCAGGGCGGCGATGTCCGAACGGTGCAGCCCGCCGACCGCGCCCCAGCTGCCGGCGAAGTTCTGATCGCCATGGGCGATGCGATCGGCGCCATGGCCGATGAACAGCGCGTACAGGTCGCTGGTGTTGTATTGCTTCAGCACGTAGAAATTGGGCGTGGCGACAAAGGCCGGGCCGCTGCGCCCTGCCGGCATCAGCAGAAAGCCTTCGGCCTTCAGCTCACTCACTGGAAACGGTTTGCCGCCGACGCGCTTGATGCCCATATCAGCCCATTGCGAGATTTTCTTGCCCTGGTCCGGGCCTTCCAGCGAACAGGAAACGCTTTCCGGCACCGTCACCTCGAATCCCCAGCCACGACCCTTTACCCAGCCATAGTGGACGAGATAATTGGCGATCGAGGCCAACACGTCCGGCGTCGAGTTCCAGATGTCGACGCGACCGTCGCCGTCGAAATCGACGGCATGTTTCAGGAACGAGGTCGGCATGAATTGCGGCTGGCCGAGCGCGCCGGCCCAGGACGATTTCATCGCGCCGACCGGAGCCAGCCCGCGCTCGACGATCTCGAGTGCGGCAAGCAGTTCGGTGCGGAAGAAGTCCTTCCTGGTCGACATGAATGCCTTGGTGCCCAGCACTTCGAAGGCGTCATAAGGCATCTTCGCCGCGCCGAATCCGGTCTCGCGGCCCCAGATCGCCAGCAGCACTTCGCCCGGCACGCCATAGCGCTTTTCGATGGCCGCAAGTGTCCTGGCATTGGCGGCTTCGCGTGCGCGCCCGCCTGCCGTCACCGCGCGAACCGTCTTCTCGGCGAAATAGGCGCCGGGTGAGCCGAATTCGGCCTGGTGCTGCTTCTGCGGCGTGGCCGCCTTCTCGCCCGGCTTGACCAGGTCCGGCAGCTTCAGATTGGGCTTGATGCCGTCGAAGGC
This sequence comes from Mesorhizobium sp. M7A.F.Ca.CA.001.08.2.1, assembly GCF_003998455.1. Classification (NCBI taxonomy): domain Bacteria; kingdom Pseudomonadati; phylum Pseudomonadota; class Alphaproteobacteria; order Hyphomicrobiales; family Phyllobacteriaceae; genus Mesorhizobium; species Mesorhizobium sp. M7A.F.Ca.CA.001.08.2.1. The sequence continues at coordinate 11,235 of NZ_RZPW01000109.1, forward strand.
GGCGTCGAAGGTGGTTTTGGAAATGCCTTTCGCCTTGGCCTGTGGCCAGAGGTCGTTCTGCAGCCAGGCGCGGAACTGGTCGTCGATCTTTGCGGCGGAGGCGGGAGTGGAAAAGACCGAGAGAAGAACTGCAAAAAAGGAAAACAGAACCAATCTGAGAGGTTTGCGTTCCTTCGCACCCCTCTCCGTCCTGTCGAGGGGGGTGCTTGGCACCAGCCTGGAAGGACGCGCAAAAATCATGACCCGCATCC
>NZ_RZPW01000010.1:0-26281 GCF_003998455.1 Mesorhizobium sp. M7A.F.Ca.CA.001.08.2.1
ATGTTGCAGGGTGCCGAGTTTCTCGAAATCGCATCGAGCGAAGCTCATCCCCTGCCGATAGAAAAACTGCTGTCCGGCCCCGCAAAAGACGCGAAGTTCATTCTGTTGGCTAATCCGAACAATCCGACCGGAACATTCGTGCCGGTGGCCGAAATCGAACGCCTTGTGGAGCAAGCAGATCGCTTGATCGTCTTGGATGAGGCCTACGTTGACTTCGCACCCGACAATGCCCTGCGCCTCGTCAATAGACATCCGAATCTTTTGATCTTGAGGACTTTTTCAAAGAGCTATGCTGCCGCTGGCGTGCGAGTCGGCTTCGGTTTCGGTCACCCAGAAATCATTGGCAGGCTGCGCAACATCCAGAATGTCTTCAACATGAACGTGATCGGGCAGGCGGTCGGGAAAAGCATTCTTGCGCATCGCCACGCCTACGAAGAGAACCACAGGCACATCAAGCATGAACGACAGCGAGTGACCCTGGCGCTGTTGCAACTTGGCTTTTCCGTAACACCCTCCCACGCAAACTTTTTGCTGGCCCGTGTGCCGGCGGGACAGGAGGGCTCATGCTGGCAAGCCGCGTTGAAAGAGCAGGCGATCCTCATCGCCAGCTTTCCTGACGTAGATTTGAAGAACTGTATTCGCGTCAGCATTGGCACCACAGAGCAGATGGACAAATTCCTTGCTGCCGCCGAACGCGTCTGTATGAACTTTAAGAAGAATCGCGGTGTTCACAAGCATGAAGTCGATTCACATTAAGCATCAAGTAATAGGTGTTGATATGTCGTGAGCTATGATTTTATCGAACAAATAATTGGTAATTTGGAGAGCAATTAATTGAAGAAAATTTCCGCTTCGGGCCTGACCTTCGGCATCTTCGATCATCTGGACGAAAACGGCGATGACATCGCACAGCAATATGCAGATCGGCTGAGCCTAGCAGAAGCGTGCGATGGCTTTGGCTTTTATGCGTATCATCTCGCCGAGCACCACTGTACCCCGCATGGCAGAGGTCCATCACCGAATATGTTCTTAGCGAGCGTCGCCCAGCGAACCCGCAGTCTTCGTGTTGGTCCCATGGTAATGCTACTTGCGCTCTATCATCCGCTGCGTGCCTTCGAGGAGATCTGCATGCTTGATCAGTTGAGCGGCGGCAGGCTTGAACTCGGCATAGGGCGCGGCTCTGCTCCCACTGAATTGGGATACTTCGGGGTTGCTGTAGAAGCAGCACCAGAACAGTATGCGGAGGCCAGTGAGATTCTCATCAATGCGATGAAAGGCGGGACGCTTTCTTATCAGGGCCGCCACTTTGAGTTGAAAGATGTTCCGCTGACGTTGAGACCTCACCAATATCCCCATCCGCCGACATGGATCGCCACCAATCGACCCGAGCCGGCTAGCTGGGCCGCTGCGAATGGGGCAAACATCGCCTGCGTCGGACCCTCCACTTCTGTTCGCAGCGTTACCGACGCGTTCCGCGCCGCCCGAATTCACGATGCTGACATTGGCCAGCAAGCGCCATTTCTTGGATTGCTCCGAATGGTGGTGATAGGGCGTTCTGAAACAGATGCGTATTTGCTCGCAGCACCTGCCTATGAACGATGGCTCAATAGCTTCAAATTTCTATACGAACTAAATGCCATTTCCACTCCACCAAACTTGCCTTTGAACTTCGATGCAGCAATTGAAAGTGAATTGTGCGTCGTGGGAACGGCAGATTCTGTCCGAAAAGCTCTCCTTGATCAGCTGGAAGAGGCAGGTGCTAATTATCTTCTGTGTCAACTGGCATTTGGAGATTTGCCGCTGGATGCCTCACTATACACCGCATCGGCCATTCGATCCGAAATCATGGCTCGAGTTGCCGCATCGTGAATCCGTCGTGTGATTGGAGGAGCAGCGGCAGCGCTGCTCCTCATTGCGAAACGGTTGTGGGGGCCGGACTCCTGTGTCAGGTGTAAACCATTGGAGCACGTCCTATCTGATCCAGGTCATATCCTGCGGCTTTGAAGTAGTTGGCACATTCGGCTGGGGTGAAGAGGTCGACGACCGCGCCGAGGCGTCCTGACCTTGCCCCTCTGATCTAATCCGGTTTGAAGTTCGTTCTGGCCCATCCAGAGGACCAGGACATGAAACGCAGCCGCTTCTCTGAAGAGCAGATCATCGGAATTTTGAAGAAACACGAGGCCGGGGTATCGGTTGGCGATCTGTGCCGCAAGCACGGGGTCAGCGACGCCTCGATCTACAATTGGAAGGCCCGCTTCGGCGGGATGGATGTCTCCGAGGCTCGGCGACCTGAAGGCGCTGGAGGACGAGAACACGCGCCTGAAGCGGCTTTTGGCCGACGCCATGCTCGACAATGCCGCGTTGAAGGACCTTGTGGGAAAGAAATGGTGACGCCCGCCGCCAAGCGGAAAGCTGTCGCTCGCCTGAAGGAAGGCTTCGGGATGAGCGAACGGCGGGCGTGTAAAGCCATCGGCTGTTGCCGCATGACGGTTCGCTACCAGACCAGCAGGCCGGACGACCGGGAGGTTCGCGAGCGGATGAAGGCGATCGCGCAGGAGCGTCGCCGGTTCGGCTACCGGCGTCTTCTCGTGATGCTGAGGCGGGAGGGCCTGGTCGTGAACCACAAGAAGCTGTTCCGGCTCTATCGGGAGGAGAAGCTCGCCGTTCGCCGCCGTGGCGGCCGCAAGCGGGCGATCGGGACCAGGGCGCCGATGCTGGTGCCGCTGAGGCCCGACGAGCGCTGGTCGCTCGACTTCGTATCGGACCAGCTCACCGACGGGCGCCGCTTCCGCATCCTGGCCGTCGTCGACGACTGCACGAGACAGTGCCTGGCACTCATCGTTGATACGTCTCTCTCGGGCATGCGGGTTGCCCGCGAATTGGACCGGCTCATCACCAGCGCGGCCGGCCCAGGATGATCGTCAGCGACAATGGCAGCGAGTTCACCTCGAACGCCATCCTCTCCTGGGCGGATCAGAACCGCGTCGAATGGCATTACATTGCGCCCGGCAAGCCGATGCAGAATGGCTTCATCGAGAGCTTCAACGGCCGACTGCGCGATGAACTGCTCAACGAGACGCTGTTCACCTCGCTGGCTCAGGCGCGCGTAGCCATCGCCCTGTGGCACGCCGACTACAACACCGCGCGGCCGCACTCCCCCCTGGCAGACCCCGGCCAAGTTCGCCAGCACCTTCAATCCGCGACGGTCGCTCGCGCTGCGCTATGCCAAGGGCTCCGCGCCAGCGCCCGTCGCTTCACCCGCCCAGCAGGGCACAACCCACGCCGGAAACGAACTCAAAACTGCTGGGGCAACGTCAGTCTCATAGAGCCTTGATGGTTATCTCGGCCTTTGCTCGCAGCAGCGCCTTAGGTTGGGCGAAGGCGTTCTCAATCGGATTGAAGTCGGGACTGTAGGGCGGCAGGTAGAGCAGGCTCGCCTGCGGCCTCAATCGCGCCGCGCAGGGTTCTCCAGGCGGATGTCGCCAATGTCAAATTTGCTGGCATCCATGTCGCCCTCGCCAACCGCACAAGCGAAGGCCAGAAAGCCAACATGTGTTCTGCGGCTTAATTAAGAGCCAGCCGATGTCGGCCGAACATCACCTTGTCTCGAAGTCGACGATCGGACAGCAGGTTGCGAAAGTTGGCGCGATGCGAAACAAACTGCTGAAGCGCTCAACTTTTATTGATCACGCGTGTTGGACGCGACGCACTCCCGTTCCAATCGGGCTGAGCGCAAATTCTCCCGGTTCACAAAACTGAGTCGCTGGAGTAGTGGGGGCGCAGAGAAATCTCCGGTCGCAGCCTTACCCGGTCAAAACAAGGATACCAATGATGAAGACTCTCGCCGTCTGCTCTGGCGGATTGGACTCCGTTTCCCTTGCTCACATGGTGGCAGCGGAGCACGAACTCACCGGCCTTCTATCTTTCGACTATGGCCAACGGCACAGGAAGGAATTGGGCTTCGCCGCTCTTTGCGCGCAGCGACTGAAGGTCCCGCACCAGATCATCGACATCGGCGAAATTGGCCGTGGCCTTTCCGGCTCAGCGCTGACTAGCAGTATCGACGTGCCGGACGGCCACTACGCCGAAGACACGATGAAGATTACGGTGGTGCCGAACCGCAATGCCATCATGTTGGCAATCGCCTTCGGTCTCGCCGCCGCCCACAGCGCCGAAGCGGTGGCGGCGGCCGTGCATGGTGGGGACCATTTCATCTATCCCGATTGCCGTCCGGCCTTCATTGAAGCTTTCCAGACAATGCAAGACCGCGCGCTCGACGGCTATGCGCAGATACGCCTCTATGCACCGTATGTGAATCTCAGAAAAGCTGACATTGTTGCGGATGGCGCAAGATACGGCACCCCGTTTGCTGAGACCTGGTCCTGTTACAAGGGCGGCGTGCGTCACTGCGGACGATGCGGGACCTGCGTCGAGCGGCGCGAAGCGTTCCATCTCGCCGGGCACGCTGATCCCACCGACTACGAGGACGCCGATTTCTGGCTTGAGGCGCTGCGCAGGAGGCGCGCGTAATGTTCCACATCAGCAAGGAATTCCACTTCTCGGCCTCGCATCAGCTCACCTCCTTGCCTCCCAACCATCAATGCGCGCGCCTGCACGGGCATAACTATGTCGTCGTAGTGCAGCTGTCGGCCAAGGAACTGGACGCCCACGGCTTCGTGCGCGACTATCACGATCTGGCGCCGCTCAAACGCTACATTGACGAGAGCTTCGACCATCGGCACCTCAACGACGTGCTGGGACATGAGAAGGTCACGGCGGAATGCCTGGCCAGACATTTCTATGAATGGTGCAAGGCACGTCTGCCGCAGACCGCGGCCGTGCGCGTTAGCGAAACACCGAAAACTTGGGCGGAATACCGTCCGTGACCGACATGCATCCCGCAATCCGTGTGAGCGAGATATTCGGGCCGACTATCCAGGGCGAGGGCGTGCTCATCGGCTTGCCGACGGTGTTCATCAGAACCGGCGGATGTGATTATCGCTGTTCATGGTGCGACAGCCTTCACGCGGTGGACAATCAGTATCGCCATGAATGGCTACCGATGCCGATCGATGCCGTGTGGCAAACCGTCCATGCGCTTTCCGGCGGCAGGCCGGTTATGGTCTCCTTGTCAGGCGGCAACCCGGCCATTCAGCCGTTCGGTCCCCTCATAGAACGCGGCCATCGCGAGGGCTATCGTTTTGCACTGGAAACGCAGGGTTCCGTGGTGAGGGAGTGGTTTGCGGATCTTGACGTGCTGACCCTTAGCCCAAAGCCGCCGTCCAGCGAGATGACGACCCGTTGGGCTGCGTTTGATGCATGCCTCGAAGCGGCGCAAGAGAAGCCGCAAATCGTGCTCAAGCTCGTCGTTTTCGACGAGAGTGACTATGCCTACGCCAAAGAAGTCGCGGCGAGATATCCGCACCTTCCGATCTATCTGCAACCCGGCAATCACACGCCGCCGCGCCCTGGCAGTGAAGACGCCTCTGTCGACTTGGACGGAATAATGATGCGAATGGAATGGCTTGTCGAAAGGGTGACTAGCGACAGGTGGTTCGAAGCCCGCGTGTTGCCGCAGCTGCACGTTCTGCTTTGGGGTAACAAGAGGGCGGTCTAGTCTGCGGCTTGCGTCGCACCGGAAGGCCGGGCTCCAACGGCTTGGCAGGCTCTCTTCGCGTGCCGAGTACAGCCGAGCTTTGTTCGCGTCAGCGGTCTCGCGATTGTGCGGCTGGAAACCGCCCGGACACCCCGCTGCCGGCGTGTGTCACCTTGACTCCGATGAGCTGTCGTCACGCAAAGTTGAAATCCGCAAGAACTGGCCTTCTCGCCCCACCTGCTCCGTCGCAAGCACGTCATCCCCTCATCCTTGTCCAGCTCTTATCGATGTATCTCATTGTCCGGCCTGACGCACGACTGTCAGCATGGGAATGCATCCATTGCGCAAATGCCTTCCATAAAGAAGATCGATTTCCTCACTGGCCCAACGTGAAATATAGCAACGTTTTCGTGGCGTCGTCGGCTGCGTCGGGAGTAGCGATGAAAACGTATTGGGGTCGCCTGCGTCTCCTTGGGCAGCGAGTGTAAAGTATAGCGATGCGGCCTCAGGCGCGCGGCAGCCGCGCAGTGATCACCTTCGCCTGTGCCTTTGCGGCGGGGGTCAAGCGCTGGTCTGCTCAAATTTTTTATCGTTTAGCTGGTTGAAACTGCCCCCGTTGCGGGCTGCAGAAGCCGGCCAGCCGAGAAACGGGAGCCGCACTTATGAAAGCACGCCAAGGCATGCGGGCATCCATCAGTTGCAAAGGACAATAGTGGCCGCGCCGATTGGCCATCACGCGTCCATTAGGGCAGCCACCAACATCAGTTCGCAAGAGGAGCAAAAGCAATATGTATCGTCGTCACCTGATCAAAGGGTTGGTTGCGCTCGGCGCATGCCGGATTTGCGTTCAAGCCGCCCAAGCGACCAGTGCCCATTGGGGGTACACCGGTCCGGTCGGACCGGAGCACTGGGCTGATCTGGATAAGGAAAATTTCGTATGCTCTGCCGGCACGCAGCAATCGCCGATCAATATCAACAGCGCGGTCAAGGCGGATATCCCGCATATCGCCATCGGCTGGCACAAGGGCGGCGGCAATATGGTGAACAACGGCCACACCATTCAAATCAATATGCCACAAGGCAGCACGCTGACCCGCGGCGATCGTGTCTACGAACTGGTACAGTTCCATTTCCATGCGCCAAGCGAACATCACGTGGCGGGCAAGAGCTTCCCGATGGAGGTGCATTTCGTTCACAAGGACACGCAAAGTGGTACTCTGGGCGTGCTGGGCGTCTTTTTAACGCCCGGCGCGACAAATGCCAGCTTTGCTGCCCTTGCTGCGGCCTTTCCCGAACTGCCGAATGGGGAGGTGACGATCGACGAGGTGAATCCCAACTGGCTTCTGCCAGCCTCGCTTGGCTATTGGACTTATGAAGGCTCACTGACGACGCCGCCGTGCACCGAAAACGTCGAGTGGATGGTGGCGATGGAACCGGTTGACGTTGATCCGGCAGACATCCAGCGATTTACCTCACTCTACCCGTCGAACGCGCGCCCTAGTCATTCACCCAATCGACGCTTCATCCTGCGCCAGAGTTGAGCGCCGCCCCAGCGGTTCCGCACGGTCCAACATTCTTGGCACAACTTGGCGCGAAGCCTCCTCTTCCGGTCTGGCGGTCTGACGGCGCTCCCCAAGCTGGCTAGTCTAAATGATAGGGATTCGGTGCCGGCACCACTCGTCCCAAAGACGTCGCGGCGAGGTTTGTCTGCAACCCGGCAATCACACGCCGCCCCGCCGTGGTAATGAAGACGTCTCTGTCGAGTCGGACGGAATATGATGCGCATGGAACCGCTGGTAGAAAAGGTGACCAGCGACAGGTGGTTCGAAGCCCGCGTCTTGCCGCAGCTGCACGTTCTACTCTGGGGTAACAAGAGGGTGGTGTATACCTTCTCCTAGCTTCGCCGCCAACTACTCGGTTTTCCGAATTGCTCTCTATATTCTTGAAGACGATGCGTTCGTTAAAGACATGTGCTGCGCACCTGGTGTAAAAGCTGCTCTCATCATGCAGAGGTCAAGCCAGTCGGGCTCATCCGAGGCTATGGCCGTGAGCACTGTTCAGTTCGGCAGAGAGGGCGCTTTTGTACACACTTTGCGATCGTGGCGGCCCCGTGGGCGCCTTTCGTGCAGCTTCCTCTGAACAAAACCACCGCTCGCCCTTCAATAGGTTGATGCGTGTCTCCCAGTAAGATTCCTGTCCAAGAACGTGATAATCTTCTTGCCAGTGTTGTAGCTGATGTTGCCCTTGATGCCGCAGCCTACCGCGGCGGGACCAAACTCAATGGCAAGCAGGCCGGCTAGGATCGTGCAGCCAGTCGCGAGCCTCGCCCACAACGGGGTCTCACGCGCATGAGGGCGCCGACCATGGGTTCGGCGGTTCATACGCGTATAACACGTATCTTTCTGAAAAAATCAATGCTCTCGGCTAAGCTACTGAATTATTTGGCTTCCATATAGCGCGTCGGCGGAACCAACTTGTAGACGGGCTATGAAAGGGTAAGCGCGGATGTCTATCGGCCGCCGGCGTTCCCGCTCTGTAAGCCTGCCTGAACTACCCGCGCCGCGGTCAAGCCCCAGGCTCCTGCTCATCCAGCGACCGCCCGATCAATGGCAGGCTGGAAAGACAAGAGCCGATGTCTTCCGATGGTCTCGCCATCAGCTTTGGGCTAACTTCCCCATTCTCCCGCTTCGAGCTCGACACACGGCGGTTTGGATGGCGCACGACAATCTGTGTCGGCTTTGTCGTGTCCGTGACAGACGCCTGAAAGGCCCGTTCGCGCGTTTTGCCGCCGTCTAAGCGGCTGGAATTTAATGACAAAGTTTCTTCTGGGATCGGCCGATCACGCTGGTACGCTTTTTGCGATGCTTGGTGTGAGGCGGCACGAGCTGCCTATCGGCACTTGTGTCGCGGGCAGTCGCGATAATTAGAACGAAGGAAGGAAAGCTATTATGTCAGGTCTGCGTCAGATCGCCTTTTACGGAAAAGGCGGCATCGGCAAGTCCACCACGTCCCAAAATACGCTCGCTGCCCTTGTCGACCTCGGGCAGAGAATCCTCATCGTAGGATGCGACCCCAAAGCCGATTCCACACGCTTGATCCTGAATTCGAAAGCTCAGGATACCGTCCTGGATCTCGCCGCACAGGAAGGCTCGGTGGAAGACCTCGAACTCCAGGACGTGCTCAAGGTGGGCTACAGAGGCATCAAGTGCGTGGAGTCCGGCGGCCCCGAGCCGGGTGTCGGTTGCGCCGGCCGCGGCGTCATCACCTCGATCAATTTCCTCGAGGAGAATGGCGCTTATGACGATGTCGATTATGTCTCCTATGACGTCCTCGGCGACGTGGTATGCGGCGGCTTCGCCATGCCGATCCGCGAAGGCAAGGCCCAGGAGATCTATATCGTCATGTCCGGCGAGATGATGGCGCTCTATGCCGCCAACAACATCGCCAAGGGCATCCTCAAATATGCCCATTCGGGCGGTGTGCGGCTGGGCGGGCTGATCTGCAATGAACGTCAAACCGACCGCGAACTCGATCTGGCCGAAGCACTGGCTGGCCGATTGAATTCCAAGCTCATCCACTTCGTGCCCCGCGACAACATCGTCCAACATGCCGAACTCAGGAAGATGTCGGTGATCCAGTACGCGCCGGACTCAAAGCAGGCAGGGGAATACCGCGCTCTGGCCGAGAAGATCCACGCCAATTCGGGCCAGGGTACGATCCCGACGCCGATCACCATGGAGGAGCTGGAGGAGATGCTGCTCGACTTCGGCATCATGAAGACCGACGAGCAGATGCTTGCCGAGCTTCACTCCAAGGAAGCGGCGAAGGCGGCGGCCCAGTAGTGACATTAGCGCTGCCATGAATCGGCGCGCCTTGCAGAGAACGGCGCCTATTCTTTGAGGCGTCACCCAACCTTGAAAGGGGGACTCATGAGCCGGGAATACGAGAATGACGGTGCTCTTCATGCGAAGCTTATCGAAGAGGTGCTGTCGCATTATCCCGACAAGGCGGCGAAGCGCCGCAAGAAGCACCTCAACGTCGCAAAGAGCGGCAACGAGGCTGGCGGGGAAAGCGAGGTCCTTTCCGAATGCGACGTCAAATCGAACATCAAGTCCATTCCCGGGGTGATGACGATTCGCGGCTGTGCATATGCTGGTTCGAAAGGCGTGGTGTGGGGGCCAGTCAAGGATATGGTCCATATCTCGCACGGCCCGGTCGGCTGCGGCCAATATTCTTGGTCGCAGCGCCGCAACTACTACGTCGGTACAACGGGCGTCGACACGTTCGGGACAATGCAGTTCACCTCCGATTTCCAGGAGAAGGACATCGTCTTCGGCGGCGACAAGAAGCTGGAACAGATCATTGACGAGATTGAAGTCTTGTTTCCGCTCAACAACGGCATCACCGTGCAGTCCGAATGCCCTATCGGCCTGATTGGCGATGACACCGAGGCCGTTTCTCGCAAAAAGACCAAGGAGTATGACAAGACGATCGTGCCGGTACGCTGCGAGGGCTTCCGCGGCGTCTCGCAGTCGCTTGGCCACCACATCGCCAATGATGCAATCCGGGATTGGGTCTTCGACAAAAAGGATGTCAAGTTCGAGGCCGGCCCCTACGACGTCAACGTCATCGGCGACTACAATATCGGCGGCGATGCCTGGGCCTCGCGCATACTGCTTGAGGAGATAGGGCTGCGCGTGGTTGGCAACTGGTCGGGTGACGCCACACTCGCAGAGATCGAGCGCGCCCCGAAGGCTAAGCTCAATCTTATCCACTGCTACCGGTCGATGAATTACATCTGTCGGCATATGGAGGAAAAGTATGGCGTCGCCTGGATGGAGTACAATTTCTTCGGTCCCTCCCAGATCGAAGCCTCTCTGCGCAACATAGCCAAGCATTTTGGGCCGGAAATCGAGGAGAAGACCGAAAAGGTCATTGCCAAGTACAGGCCGCTTGTTGATGCGGTCATCGCCAAGTACCTGTCGCGCCTGGAAGGAAATACCGTGATGCTCTATGTCGGCGGCCTGCGCCCCCGCCACGTCGTCACGGCCTACGAGGACCTCGGCATGGTCATCGTGGGCACCGGCTATGAATTCGCCCACAGCGACGACTATCAGCGCACCGGCCACTACGTGAAGAACGGCACGCTGATCTACGATGACGTGACCGGCTATGAGTTGGAGAAATTCATCGAAGGGATTCGCCCAAATCTGGTCGGCTCGGGAATCAAAGAAAAATACCCGGTGCAGAAGATGGGCATACCGTTCCGCCAGATGCATTCCTGGGATTATTCAGGCCCGTATCACGGCTACGATGGCTTTGCCATTTTCGCACGTGATGTGGATCTCGCCATTAACAACCCGGTCTGGGACCTATTCCACGCGCCTTGGAAAAGAAGCCGGGGCGATGAGCGGGCGATGGCTGCCGAATAAACATTTGCTTCAGCCCCAGTCTCCCACTGAGACGGTGAACTCCCGCGGCCTCTGATCCGCCGGAGCCTGGAACGTCTTGACGTCCTGAGCTGCCGTCCCGCGCAGCCAGATGCAAAAGAGGTAATCATCATGCCGCAGTCGGCTGAAAAAATTCTCGATCACGCTCCCCTGTTCCGCGAGCCGGAATACAGAAAGATGCTCGCTGAGAAGAAGCTAAACTTCGAATGTCCGCACCCCGATGAAATCGTTTCCGATCAGCGCGATTTCACCCAGACGTGGGAATACCGCGAAAAGAACCTCGCCCGCAAAGCGCTTGTCGTGAACCCGGCCAAGGCCTGCCAGCCGCTGGGTGCGGTATTCGCTGCCGCCGGCTTCGAGCGAACCATGTCCTTCGTCCACGGCAGCCAAGGTTGCGTCGCCTATTACCGCTCGCACCTGTCGCGCCATTTCAAGGAGCCTGCCGCGGCGGTCTCCTCCTCAATGACCGAGGATGCGGCGGTGTTTGGCGGCCTGAAGAACATGGTCGACGGGCTCGCCAACACCTACCAGCTCTACGACCCCAAGATGATTGCCGTGTCGACGACCTGTATGGCAGAGGTCATTGGCGACGACCTGCACAGCTTCATCCAGAACGCCAAGGACGAAGATTCAGTCCCGCGCGACTTCGACGTGCCCTTTGCCCACACCCCGGCCTTCGTTGGCAGTCATGTCGACGGCTATGACAACATGGTCAAAGGCATTTTGGAGCACTTCTGGAAAGGTCAGGAGCGTACGCAAATCGAAGGAACCATCAACATCATTCCGGGCTTCGACGGCTTCTGCGTCGGCAACAACCGGGAGCTCAAGCGCCTGCTCGATGTAATGGGCGTGTCCTATACATTGATCCAGGATGCCTCTGACCAGTTCGATACGCCTTCGGACGGTGAATACCGCATGTATGACGGGGGCACGAAGATCAACGAGGTGAAGAAGGCCCTCAACGCCGAGGCAACGCTTTCGCTGCAGCATCACAACACCCGAAAGACACTGGGCTATTGCGAGGAGGTCGGGCAGGCGACGGCCTCGTTCCACTATCCGCTCGGCGTTCAGGCGACGGACGAATTCCTGATGGAGGTCGCGGCGATTTCCGGCAAGGAGATTCCCGAGGCAATTCGCCTCGAGCGCGGCCGACTGGTAGACGCCATGGCGGACAGCCAATCCTGGCTGCATGGTAAGAAATACGCCATCTACGGTGATCCCGACTTCGTTCACGCAATGGCCCGCTTTGTCATGGAGACCGGCGGCGAGCCAACCCATTGCCTCGCCACCAATGGCACCTCGGCATGGGAAGCCGATTTGAAGAAGCTGCTAGCATCCTCGCCTTTCGGCAAGGCTGCCCAGGTTTGGGCGGGCAAGGACCTGTGGGCGCTGCGCTCGCTGCTCTTTACCGAGCCGGTGGACCTTTTGATCGGCAATTCCTACGGCAAGTACCTGGAGCGCGACACCGGAACGCCGCTGATCCGGCTGATGTTTCCGATCTTCGATCGGCACCATCATCACCGCTTTGCGCTCTTTGGCTACCAGGGCGCGTTGCGCGTGCTGACGACGATCCTCGACAAGATCTTCGACAAACTCGATCGCGAGACGAGCGAGACGGGTGTGACGGATTATTCCTATGACCTCACGCGCTAAGAGCCGTGGCCGGCTTTTCGCCGAGGCCATTCCTTGCCCAATGGACTGGGGAGGCTGAGCGATGTCCTCCCTCAGCGCCAAAATCAAGGACGCCTTCGATGAGCCCGCCTGCGATAAGAACCGTGGCAAAGATGCCAAGGCGCGCAAGGAGGGCTGCTCGAAGTCGCTGACACCAGGGGCGGCAGCCGGCGGCTGCGCCTTTGACGGAGCCAAGATCGTCCTGCAGCCGATCACCGACGTTGCGCATCTGGTCCATGCGCCGCTCGCCTGCGAGGGCAATTCTTGGGACAACCGTGGTGCGGTTTCGTCAGGGCCGACCTTGTGGCGGACAAGCTTCACGACCGACCTCACCGAACTCGACCTGGTGATGGGGCAGGGCGAGCGGAAACTCTTCAAGGCGATCCGCGAGATCAAGCACACATACGCGCCGCCGGCGATCTTCGTCTACTCAACTTGCGTAACGGCGCTGATCGGTGACGACATCGAGGCCGTGTGCAAACGCGCCACGGAAAAGTTCGGTTTGGCCGTGGTGCCGATCAATGCGCCTGGCCTGGCAGGCTCCAAGAACCTCGGCAACAAGCTCGCCGCCGAGGCGTTGCTCGATCATGTCATCGGCACGGTCGAACCCGACGACCCCGGGCCCTACGACATCAACATCCTTGGCGAATTCAACCTCTCGGGCGAATTCTGGCTTGTAAAGCCGCTCCTCGATCGGCTCGGCATCCGGGTGCGCGCCTGCATTCCCGGCGATGCGCGTTACCGCGACATTGCTTCCGCGCACCGCGCCCGGGCGGCAATGATCGTGTGCTCGACCGCGCTGATCAGTCTTGCCCGCAAGATGGAGGAGCGCTGGGACATCCCGTTCTTCGAGGGCTCCTTCTATGGCATCTCCGACACATCGCAAGCTCTTCGCAACCTTGTCAGGCTGCTGGTGAGGAAGGGCGCCGATCCGGAGATCCTCGAGCGCACGGAGACGCTGATCGCGCAGCAGGAGGCGATCGCGTGGAAGAAACTCGAATCCTACCGGCAAAGGCTCCAAGGCAAGCGCGTGCTGCTCAACACAGGCGGTGTGAAGTCCTGGTCGGTTGTCCGTGCGCTGATGGAGATCGGAATCGAGATCGTCGGCACCTCGGTCAAGAAATCTACGGTGCAGGACAAGGAGCGCATCAAACAAGTTCTCAAGCACGACAAGCATATGTTCGAATACATGGCTGCGCGCGAGCTGTACGCCATGCTCTCTGAACACAGGGCCGATATCATGCTGTCGGGCGGTCGCACGCAATTCATTGCGCTCAAGGCCAAGACGCCCTGGCTCGATATCAACCAGGAGCGCCAGCACCCTTATGCCGGCTATGCCGGCATGGTGGAACTCGTACGCCAGATCGACCTCGCCATTCACAATCCGGTCTGGTCTCAGGTGCGCCAGCCGGCCCCGTGGGATTGCCAGCCTGATCTAAAAGACGAACTGCCATGCACGAAGAAGGAGTCCGGGCACCTGTTCGATGAATTCGCCGGCGCGACGGCACACGAGTTCAGCGAGTGTTGAGGCGACCGATGGCCCGCATCCTTCCCCAGACCAAATCCGCGGCGGTGAACCCGCTGAAGTCGTCGCAGCCGCTGGGTGCCGCCTTTGCCTTTCTTGGGGTCGACGGCGCGATGCCGCTGTTCCACGGCAGCCAGGGATGCACAAGCTTCGCGCTCGTGCTCTTCGTACGGCACTTCAAAGAAACGATTCCATTGCAGACAACAGCGATGGATGAGGTGGCGACCATCCTCGGCGCTGCCGACCATCTTGAAGAAGCCATCCTCAACCTCAAGAACCGCACGAAGCCAAAGCTGATCGGGGTGTGCACGACCGCGCTGGTGGAGACGCGTGGCGAAGATTGCGCGAGTGATATTGCGAACATCAAGCTGAAGCACACGCAAGAGCTTGCGGGTACGGAGGTCGTGCTGGCCAACACGCCGGATTTTGACGGCGCGATCGAAGAGGGCTGGGCCAAGGCAGTCACCGCAATGATCAAAGGGATTACAGGCTCGGGCGAACGTGCGCGGCAGCCGAAGAAGATCGCGATCCTGCCCGGATGCAACCTCACTGTCGCCGACATCGAGCATATGCGTGACATGGTTGAAAGCTTTGGGCTCAAGCCGGTTATTCTGCCCGACATTTCAGGCTCGCTCGACGGTACGGTTCCTGACCGCTGGGTAGCGACCACATACGGCGGCACCAGCGTCGAAGACATTCGCGAGTTGGGCACGGCCATGCAATGCATCGCCATCGGTGAGCACATGCGCCGCCCGGCGAAAGCGCTGCACGGGTTGACCGGCGTGCCTTACGTGTTGTTCCAGTCACTGACTGGGCTGCAGGACACGGACCGCTTCGTGTCGCTGCTGTCTGCGATTTCGGGCGCGGCGGTACCGGCCCGCGTGCGCCGGCGCCGGGCGCAATTGCAGGACGCGATGCTCGACGGACATTTCCATTTCGGCGGCAAGAAAATTGCCATCGCTGCCGAACCAGACCAGCTGTTCCAACTTGCGACCTTCTTTGCTGGCCTCGGCTCCGAGATAGCCGCGGCCGTCACAACGACCGACAGGTCTAAAATTCTCGAGAAAGTCCCGGCGGTTTCGGTTCAGATCGGCGATCTCGGCGATCTGGAAAGTCTTGCCGTCGGTGCTGACCTGCTTGTCACGCATTCGCACGGGCGCCAAGCATCGGAGCGGCTCCGAATTCCGCTCATGCGCATCGGGTTCCCGGTCTTCGATCGACTAGGCAGCCAGCACAAGCTCGCAATTCTCTATCAGGGCACCCGAGACATGATCTTCGAGGTCGCCAGCATCTTCCAGGCCAACCAACACGCGCCCACTCCTGAGGCGCTTGATCCACTCCGTAATCGAGAAATATCACGATGAACGCTGTTCGCCGCCTCTCGCTGGTCAGTAGTGAGGTTTTCGCCCCGATGCCTGAACGACGTAAGGGCGCATTGCGCGTTGCGATCGCCACTCAGGACATGCAGGACCTCAACGCCCATTTCGGGTCGGCCAGGCGCTTTGCTGTCTACGACGTGACGCGCGAGGAATGGAATCTCGTAGAAGCCGTGGCCTTCGATGACGTGTCCGATGAAAGCGGGGAGCATCGGGCCGAGCGCGATGATCGCATCACGCCAAAGGTGGATGCGCTCAAGGGCTGTCAGATCCTGTTTTGTCTGGCAATTGGCGGCCCTTCGGCAGCCAAGCTTGTCGCGGCAAAAATCCACCCGATCAAAGTGGCGGAGTCCCAATCGATCCCACAGGTGCTCTTGCGCACGCAGATGATGCTCAGGACGTGTCCTCCGCCTTGGCTGCGCAAGGTGCTGGCGCGAGCGGGCATTGCCGAAAAGAAACCGTCCTTCGAGGACGAGGACTGAAAAGAGGAGGACGCCAATGCCTGACCCCGCAATCCCCCCAGCTGTCGCCGAAGACGAGGCGGCTCTTTGCACCCCGTTCGTCAAATGCCTCGTGCGGCTGATCCGTTCTCAGGATTCCTATGGCTCGTGGGAACGCAAAGCGGACGCTGAGCTGCTGGGCGACTTCATCATTACCAAGGAACAGCGCCGAGGGATCCCAATCATCGGAGATCCCGATCCCGACGTGCTGTGGAGGCTCGACAAGTACTACGCCGCCATCGGGCTTGCGATCGAGGAGCGCTGCGGCCTTATGGCATCGCCGATGATCCAGGTGAGCCATGAGGGTTTTGGTCGGGTGCTTTTCACGACCGGACGGCTGGTCGTTTTGTCCAAAACGCTGCGCGATGTCCACCGGTTTGGCTTCGAGACGCTCCTGAAGCTCGCCACGGCCGGTACGAAGCTGGTCGACGATGCGATTTCTGTCATCGAAACCTTTCCCCACGTGGCGCTGGCATGATGGGCGCGATTTTCGAGAAAGGCCATCATGACGGACCCGAGAAACTATGTTGGCCAGTCCCCTCGATCCAGGGACTCGAGGCCGACCAGGTTGTTGGGGTATCGCCGATGAAAAAGCCGCTGGTCCTGATCTGCTCGCAAGATGCCGAGTTCTATCTGCTCTACAGCCACATACTGGAGGTTGACGGTTTCAGCAGTGAGACGGCAGACGGCGCGAAGGCTGCGCTGGCCTTGGCCGAACAACGGGAGCTTCAGGCCGTAGTGCTGGATTGCGACCCAGCCAGCATAAACGGGTCCGCAATTTGCGCCCACCTCAAGCGGGAACCGCGCACCACCGACCTGCCCATCATCGCCCTGATCGCGCCTGGCGCCGAGCACCAGCACCTCGATCTCTTGAAGGCAGGCGTTGAGAGCTTTGTGCGGCCGGTGGCTCCGGCCAAGCTGCTCGACTGCCTGCGGTCGAGGCTCGGGCTGACCAAGCGTGGTCCGAACGGGGTTGAAAACGACAGTTGGATTTGTTGTGGAGGCCTGGAGATGAAGCTCGATGCCCATCGGGTTCGCGGTAATGGCCACGACATCCATCTCGGACGGATCGACTTCAACGTGCTGCGGCTTATGATTGAGGCCCCCGGCAAGGTCTTCAGCCGGGACGAGCTTATCGGGGCGGCCTGGCTGCCCAACATTCATGTCGGTGCACGCACCGTCGATGTCCATATCAGCCGAATCAGGAGGGCGCTGAAAACGGCCTTGCCCGGCAGCGTCATTCGCACCGTCAGGTCGGCCGGCTACTCGCTCGAGAAGCCGGACGACTGAAATCGGTGATCGAATGTGGTGCCGCTCTCTCTTCCTCCTGAGAGCGGTGTTGCCGCTTTGAGGCGCTCCTAACGAAGACCAGGAGAAGCAGGCAAATGGAATTTAAAAGCATATTCAGTGTGACGGGTGCTGATCATTCTGATGAGGACCTCACAACAGCTGCCGGACTGTGTGCCGAGGTCGGCGCGCACCTATCGGTACGATTATACCGCCTCCATTGCTCTTGATGTCCTCTCCGCCCCCCGAATGGAATACAGGACGTGCACAGGCAATTGCAGTACCGAACTATCGATTTCAGCAAATCGAGAAATTTTCACAGGACGTGACCAGAATGGAAAGACGGTCCGCGGATATCCTCAAAAGGCTGAAAGCTATGTCGCTTTCCTGTGACGTTGACACCGACTATTGCGATCCGGCTAGCCTCGGTGAAGTGGCACGACAGCGGGCGCTCTGCGCTGACCTGACGATCGTTGGAGGAGACCTCCTCAACGATGAGACTCTCGGACCTCCTGTTGTCAACGGCTGCTTGTTCGATAGCGGAAAGCCGGTGCTCATCGTGCCGAAGGGCGTTAAGGCGACGCTGTCGCCTCGACGCGTGCTGGTCGGCTGGGATTCGCGTGTAGAGGCCTCGCGTGCGGTTCGGGAAGCTCTTAGTATCCTATCCGCTGCCAGGGAAGTCTGTGTCGCTATGGTCGATCCAAAGGCGCAAAACAACGGGAAAGGCGCGCAGTCTGGAGCTGACATCGCTGCCTATCTTACTCGGCACGGTGCTCGGGTCTCCGTTGACCTGCTTAAGAGCGCCGGCAAATCGGCGGGCACAGTGCTGACCCAGCACGCGAACGACATCTGTGCTGACATGATGGTCATGGGTGCTTATGGCAGCCGTGGGCTGCGTGAGCGGATTTTCGGCGGTCCGCCGAGCTGGAGCTTTGGGAAGACCACATTGCCGCTGTTTTTGGCTCGCTGATCAGCTCCGTAGGAACACCGATCAGGTCGTAGGACCGCCAACCAGTCCGAAGTCGTCGTCGGTTACCGGTCGGATTGCGGAGACATGGCTGGATCCGCGAACATCTTGCGACGCTTGTCAGAGCCAAACCGGACGCCTCGACTGCTTCACGACGCTCTCGTGAACCAACTCGTGCGAGATCGTCCGCAACGGGCAGTAAAGACGAACGGCTGCAGCAGACCGCAGCCAAGCCACAGGGCGGGTGTACCAGGAGACCCCGCCTCGTGCGCGAACCCTGTTGGAAGGCCCCTTATCAGTACCCGGACGCGCGTCAAATCGGCGGCTGTCCCTGTCAGCCTGCGGTGTGCAAGGGCCGCTGCCGCGGAGCTTCCCCTGCCCGATCGTCGGGCGTGCGACAATGTCGGATTCCAGACGAGCTGGAACTGCGCGAACTCGTTGGTTTGACAGGTCTTTATCCGGCACGCCGCATGCATGGGAGTCTCCGAAAGCATTAAGAGCCGTTATCCATGGTTACGCCCCTCGAAAGAAAGAGCCGCTTCCGTCGTGGCAGGGAAACAGCCACTCCTGGGGTGGAGGCCGGCGCTAGAAGCCGCCGTAAGATCCGGAAGAGCCGCGCGACAGCATCACACACTTTCCTTCTGCTCTTGGGTTCGGATCACGCCGCGCCGCTGTCGATGCCGCCGACATTGAGCCCAAGACCTGGAAGGCGGCACACGCTTTTGCTGTCCTCTCAGTCGGGACCGCGGCTCAAGCATGCCTGTGAGGTTCGCATTGCTCAATGCCCGGCGATCGACGTCAACATGCCGCTGAGTTGGAAAACACTCCAGAGGAGTAAGGATAAGTGGACCTCTTTTGTATTGGTGTGGGTGCTGGACCATCTAATTTGAGCCTTGCGTGTCAGATACAGGAAGAGATTGCGCAAGGGGCACTGTTCCTGGACCGGGAGGTCGATTTCCGAGGACATCCAGGCAGCGCTTTCGATTGCGCGGAGCTCCAGGTCGGCCACTTCCAGGATCTGGTTACTCTGGTCAATCCGCGATCAGCCTACACATTCGTAAACTACCTCCACGAGAACGGGCGTCTTTACAATTTCCTCAATGCGCAATTTCACGGGGTGCTTAGAGCCGAGTTCGCCCAATATCTCAACTGGGCGTTCCAGAAGAATCCGCTTGTCCGTGGCGGCGAGGCCGTTCGCGAAATCCGCTTCGACGGCGAGTTTCGCGTGCGGACGGACAACGCGGTCCTTGATGCAAGAAACCTCGTCATCGACATAGGCAAGCAGGCGCAAATTCCGCCTCAGTTTCATGGCTGGACTGGACCCAACCTGTTCCACTCATCTGAGTTGGCCCACATCAATCCTGAGGTGCAAAAAAAGCATGTCTGCGTTGTTGGCGGCGGACAGTCGGGAGCCGAGCTGCTACTGCACCTTGTCGGCCGGCCGAAAGAACGGCGGCCCGCGGCGATCACATGGGTCTTGACGCGCGAGATGCCTTTCGACGACCACGCGTTCACAAACGGGCTGTTCACGCCATGCTTCTCGGATCGTTTTGCTGCGATGAGCGAGGTGCATCGACAGCTGTTCCTGCGGCGTTTCGCGCTTGCCTCCGAGGGCATTTCAGAAAGCAAGTTGCGCGCGGTCTATCAGGCGCTCTACCGCCACGCCTTTCTCGAGCCACACCAATGCGAGATCACATTGCGGCCAAGTTGCAACGTGTCGCGCTGCATCAATGCCGGAGCAGGGCACAGGCTCACGCTGCAACGCGGCTTGGACAACATCGGAGAAGTAACCGCCGATATCGTCATCCTGGCCACCGGGTACGAGAAACCGCTGCCGGGTTTCCTAGAACCGATCGCAGATCGCCTCGAACAGATCGGCAATGAGCTCGCCATCGGTGAGGATTTTTCGGTGTACTGGGACGGACCGCGAGACCGACGCCTTTTCGTTCAGAACGCCTGCCTTGGACAGCGCGGGCTGGCTGATCCGAACTTTGGGCTGCTGGCCTGGCGAGCGCGCCGCATCCTTGACAGCCTTCTGCGGCGCGCGCCATGCGCCAATCCCGAGCATCTAGGGTTCATCAACCGTCCCTTGACGGAGTGCTGGCCCGACCTCGGAGTCGAACAAATGGGCAGCGGGATATGATTCGTCGATATTGATGATCGGCGGTGGCATTCAGGAAAGATTTCCGCCTCTGGCGGCAAAAGCGGGACGAGCAATATTCCTACGGCGTCAGATCGCTCTGCTCGCGCTTGAGCAAGGTAGCGTCGCGCGACTCCTGCTTGGCGTGAAACAGCAAAGGGCATTCAATCACGATGCAGCTTTACGTGCTGTCGGGCTCAACGCCACGTGGATCGAGCCCAACGCCGCCGTTGGCAACCGCGACGCGAATTATGACGCCGGGCCACATGCGGCGGTGGCTGCAAGGGTACCGAGCCTCTCCCGCACTTTCGACCCCATCGCCGAAGTGCGACTACTCCAGGACGCCGAAGCCGGTCTTATCGCCAGCGGGCCAGCCAAACTCTCACCTTCCTAAACGGCAGCCGCTAAGGTGAGCCGTCGAAAGCCGACATTCAGGTTAACGTCAGCTGGCCGTGTTAGGGCTCGCTTATTCAAGGCGGTACCGGCGCTTGCCGAAGCTAAGAAGGGTTGGCATGCCCTTTGCCGTGCTTGATGTGCGGCAACACGGTGAGAGCTCCGCTGAAGCAAGCGAGAGGGAGCAATGCCCTCGAGACCGTGTCCGATTTTGACTGGAAAATATCCGCGACAAAAGAGACGAAAGGTGTGGAATGACTTTGGACACCAAGATGGAACTGCGTATGGGGTCCCCGGCTCCTGCGATTAGAGTCGAGAACTGGCTGCATGGCGAGCCCCTCACGAGCCTTGAGCCCGGCAAGTGTACCTCGTCGAATTTTGGGCAACTTGGTGCGGCCCATGTGTCCACGCCATGCCCCATTTGATCGAACTGCAGGAGAAATATAAA
Source organism: Mesorhizobium sp. M7A.F.Ca.CA.001.08.2.1 (assembly GCF_003998455.1). Taxonomy (NCBI): domain Bacteria; kingdom Pseudomonadati; phylum Pseudomonadota; class Alphaproteobacteria; order Hyphomicrobiales; family Phyllobacteriaceae; genus Mesorhizobium; species Mesorhizobium sp. M7A.F.Ca.CA.001.08.2.1. Next base: position 21,354 of record NZ_RZPW01000010.1, read on the forward strand.
GACAGCGGATTTGAGATTATCGGAGTCGCAGCTTGCGAAAAGGCTGCAACCGCGGACGAAGCGCGGACCAACGTGGATGCCTGGCTGACCGAGAAGTTCCCGAATCTGAATTATCGGACAGCGTTCGATTGCACTGGCGAAATGAAAAAGCTCTGGCTGGAACCCAGCTCTTCATTCGGGATTCCCACCTCGTTCGTGGTCGACCGCGACGGCCACATCGCTTATATCGGCCACCCGGCACCTCTCGATGACGTTTTGCCGAAAGTCCTTAACGGCAGCTGGCGCAGCAGCTATGAAGCGAAAGCCGTCGATGCAAAGCGAATCTCGCGTGTGCGCGAATCGTCGCTGAGTCAGCCGATATACGCCAAACTTGGGCCGGCGATGCAGGACGAGGATTGGGCAGCGGCACTATTGGCCATCGAAGAAGGCCTCGCCGTGATGCCAGACTCTTTTGATTTTCGGCGGGTTCATGCGGATATTCTGCTTCACAAGCTGCGCGACATCAAAACCGGCTTGCCGCTTATGCGCGAATTGGTCGAGGACGCGATCAACAAAAAGTTCGAAGCGATGTCTTGGGTGGTGATGGCGCTGAACCAACTCTTCCATCCCACGATCGACAACTCCCATCTTCCGCATGATGATCGCTTTGCGATGGGCAAGGAGCTCTCCGAACAGATCCTGGAACTTAATCCTCCGCAAGGCGATGGAGACTTTAAATTCGGGTGTTACTTTCCGGCCGCTCAGTATTATTACGAGAGCGGCAACAAGGACCGGGCGATCGAGTTGATCGAGGTGGCAATCAAATCGCTGGACCATTCGGAGCCAGTGCCGGACCAAACCAAACAGCGCTACCTCACCTCGTTGCTCCAAGCCCTGGCCAACTACACGGGTGAGCCTGCCTGTCACGCGGGTCTCTGTGTGGCTCCGCAAAACAAGACTTGCGAAACTCAAAACGCTGTCACTTCCTGAGCAAGGATCGCGAAGGGCATGACAATTGGAATTGAACACCGGCAAATCCGCCCGCCCAGGCGCACTTCGCAGCAATAACGTCGATGCCGCAAAAGTGCGCGGCTTGCGGCAGGTGGAATTTCCATTGCGTTTACCTCGGGTCGAACCGCGGCGCAGGCGTTCGCGCCGCGGTGAAAGGTCTCGCATTGGTGGACGTGCTCAAGGTCGGCCACGGGACACTGTTGCGTGGGATCGGCTCGCCCAAGCCATTCCCCGCCCACGCAAGCGCCCGAACCACACATCGCAGAAAAAGAGATCGTCCTTCAAGAGGAGTACTGAAATTGGGGAAAAGCGAAATTCCTCATGAACCGGTTGGCCCTGCTGTCCACAAGGACGACGAGGCCCTTGCTTCCCCGTTCGTCAAATGCCTCCTGCGGCTCATTCGTACTCAGGATTCCTTCGGCTTATGGGAAGGCCATTCGGATGCCGAGCTGCTGGCCGAGTTCATCATCACCAAGCAACAGCAACGTGCGGTACCCTTTGGCGGCGATCCCGATCCTGACGCGCTGTGGAGGCTCGACATGTTTTACACCGCCGTAGCGCTTGCGATCGAGGAGCGCTCCGGCGTGTCGACGTCGCCGACAATAGAAATGAAACCCGTGGGGGCTTCCGGCGGTTGGGCGTTCTGTCGAGACGTCCACCGGTTCGGCTTCGAGACTTTCCGCAAACTTGCTGAGGCCGGTACGAAACTGGTCGACGATGCGACTGCAGCCATTGAAGCCTAGCCCGAGATGGAGCGCATCAAGAAACCATTGTTCCAGGAAGGATCTATGTCAGACCTAGATAAGATGAGGAAGAAAGTCCGAAAGCTCCAGTTGCGTGCAGCTATTGCCAAGATGGCATTGCAGGACCTTGTCGAGGGTCTGCCGGGCAAGTGGGCCGACATACAGGAAGTCGCCGAGAAAACCCAAGCCGTTTATGCCGAGTTGGATGTTGCCAAGAGAGAACTCGCTTCAATGAAGAATTTAGGATGATGCGCACATTCACCACCCGTGACGGCTCCATTTGGATGCCGTCGTACCTGACCTCCATCGATAGCAAGACCTGCATCGGCTGCTGCCGTTGTTTCAAGGTCTGCTCGCGCGATGTCATGCATCTTCACGGCGTTGATGATGCGGGTGAAATCCTCGGCCCCTGCGATGACGAGGACGACGATTTCGACGGCAAGCTCAATCGCATGATCATGGTTGTCGATGATGCCGGCCGCTGCATCGGCTGCGGAGCCTGCGGCCGCGTCTGCCCCAAGAACTGCCAGACGCATGTTGCGGCCGACGAGCTCGCAACATGATCTGGCGAAAACCAGGAGAACGGCGTTGCACTTCATCTTTTTGTCGGCTCGTGGGGCTGGTCCTGTGCAGCAATGCGTCGATGGTTTACTTCGCTTTGGATTCGCTCCGTGTGGCAGTCGTCACGACGCTGGCCTGTTCGCTGCTGCTTCAGGCCGGCTCCTTCGGCCGCGTGCTCTTTCTGATCTGGCAGTCCTCTAGCCGCGCTCGTGGAACTCGCCACAGGGGCCAGCATGCCGATGGTTACAGGAAAGCTCGGGTACCAGTCGTCTCACTCTGATCAACTGCGGAATGCAATTTTCAGCTGTGTCCCGGCTTGGTCGAATGCCCAGCATGTGCTGCTGCTTTGATGCGCGGATGACAGGATCAGTGCTCAGACCCACACCAATTTTGGTCACCCTCTGATGACTGAGCTGATCGTATAGGGAATCTGTGTTCGGCTAACACGCGACCATACCCCTGGGCTGACCGGTGCGTAGCCGGTTCAGGTACTTTTTTGCTGGAGATAGCATGCTGGAAAAATTCGAACGTTATCCGCTCACCTTTGGACCCACGCCGATCGAGAGGCTCGACCGCCTCGGCAAGCATCTGGGCGACAAGGTGGAAATCTACGTCAAACGCGAGGACTGCAACTCCGGTCTCGCGTTCGGCGGAAACAAGCTGCGCAAGCTCGAATACATTGTGCCCGACGCGATCGCGTCAGATGCCGATACGCTCGTCACAATCGGTGGCGTGCAGTCCAACCATACGCGCATGGTCGCTGCGGTCGCCGCCAAGATCGGCATGAAATGCCTCCTGGTCCAGGAGAGCTGGGTCCCACATGATGATGCTGTCTACGACCGGGTCGGCAATATCCTCTTGAGCCGCATCATGGGGGCAGAGGTGCGCCTGGTTGACGAGGGCTTTGACATCGGCATCCGCCGCAGCTGGGAAAAGGCACTTTATGAAGTCAAGGCAAGGGGCGGCAGGCCATATGCGATACCTGCCGGCGCCTCTGTCCACAAATACGGCGGCCTGGGCTATGTGGGGTTCGCTGAGGAGGTGCGTGCCCAGGAAGAGCAGCTTGGGTTTGCCTTCGACTATATCGTCGTCTGTACGGTGACTGGTTCAACCCACGGCGGCATGCTCGTCGGGTTCGCCAAGGATGGTCGACAGCGCAACGTGATCGGTATCGATGCCTCCGCCATGCCCGCCAAGACCAAGGCGCAGGTGCTTGGCATCGCCCAAAATACAGCGAAGCTCGTCCACCTCGGAGCGGAAATTGTCGAGGCAGACGTGGTGTTGTTCATGGACTACGCGTACCCGGGTTATGGCGTTCCATCGGAAGAAACCAAAGAGGCAATCCGTTTGTGCGCGCGGCTCGAGGGCATGATTACGGACCCCGTTTACGAGGGCAAATCGATGCAAGGGATGATCGACCTCGTCCAGAGGGGCTTCTTTCCACAGGGATCGAGGGTCCTCTACGCACATCTAGGCGGCGCGCCGGCGATCAACGGGTACGGCTACACCTTTCGCAACGGCTGACGTTCGGCAGTCTGCGATTCCGCGGTCGCGCTCGAACGTGGGTAGGTAGCGTCGTTCGAGCGCTTGGCTGGAGAAGTGGAGGCAGCGACGGGCATCCACTAATTGGTACCATTACGTGCTGTCGGGGCTCAACGCCACGCGCATTGAGCGCATGCCGCCGTTGGCAACCGCGAGGCGAATTTTGACTCCGGGGCAAGAATCCACACGCGGCGGTGGCGGCACGAGGACCAAGCCGGCGAGTTCGCGCTTTCGAACTGGCGCCAAACTGCCACTGCTCGAGGACCGAGGCCAGTCTAATCACAGGCGAACCGTCCAAGCTCTCAAGAGTGATAGGGCGAAACCCGACAGCGGCAGAAGACATGTCGGGTTCACGACAATCGGCCGCATTTGGGCTCGTGGAGAATTTCAAAGCATTTCCCGCCGCTTACCGGAGCTGAGGGAATTGGCACCTCCGTTGCAGCTTGATGTGCGGCAACACGGTGAGAGCTTCGCTGAAGCAAGCCAGAGGGAGCGATGCCCTCGAGACCGTGTCCGATTTTGACTGGAAAATATTCCGCGACAAAAGAGACGAAAGGTGTGGAATGACTTTGGACACCAAGATGGAACTGCGTATGGGGTCCCCGGCTCCTGCGATCAAAGTGGAGAACTGGCTGCGTGGCGAGCCCCTCACGAACTTTCGGCCCGGCAAGGTCTACCTCGTTGAGTTTTGGGCGACTTGGTGCGGACCATGTGTCGACGCCATGCCCCATTTGATCGAACTGCAGGAGAAATATGAAGGCAGCGGATTTGAGGCGGTCGGAGTTGCCGCCTGCGAACAGGGTCCTACCGCAGACGAGGCGCGGACCAACGTGGATGCCTGGCTGACCGAGAAGTTCCCGAATCTGAATTATCGTATCGGGTTCGATTACATTGGCGAAATGAACAAGCTCTGGATGGATCCCAGCTCTTCGATTGGGATTCCCACCTCGTTCGTGGTCGACCGCGACGGCCACATCGCTTTTATCGGCCACCCGGCGGAACTCGATGACGTTTTGCCGAAAGTCCTTAACGGCAGCTGGCGCAGTAGCTATGAAGCGAAAGCCGCCGATGCAAAGCGCATCGCGCATAACC